>NZ_FSRQ01000002.1:600000-900000 GCF_900143185.1 Chryseobacterium scophthalmum
TCAAGATTAGATTTTATACCTTCCGATGGTGAGAAACTTAAAAGTGGACGTTCTTGATAGGGTTGTATAGTCTCATCACTTAAAAACCCACGATTTACTTTGCCTGATACTTGCGCTTTACTTAGTCGATGTTTTGGCATCAGGTGTCGAAACTGTATTCTTGGCATACTATGTAGAAATAACGTCATAAAACTTCCAATAGAAATTGCACCGCTTTCAATAGCTCGCCTTACAGTATTTGGATTAAATAAATTGACTTCTTCGTTATTGAATGGATTAATAAATAAATTATCTTTCTTAAACAATAAGGGAGGCATACAGTCAGTGTGGTCGTCGATATGTAATATAACAATCTCATTCGGAACATCATTTTCTAAAAGCCTTTGTTCTAGCCAAAGGCTCCAACTGTATATAGTCCAATTGTCGTTAAGCGATAGTTGATATTTTACAAGATTTCGAAACTGATCAGGTATTTCCTTTATCATGATGCTTTTATCCCACCATTGCAGTCCTTCTAAGATATTAGGATCTATGTAATAATCGGAAGATTTGTGATTACTTAATAAAACATCAATATAATTATCATCCTGTTCTAGAATTCTAATATCTTTTCCAGAAAAATAATCCACCAAAAATTGTTGTAGATCTTCTTCTTTCTTAGGTAAATTTTTAGCATTAATTTTCATCGTCTATCATTAGATATTCACATCTATTTTTTAAACAATTTAGCAACTCACGTCCTAACAGAGTTAGGTCACATTTGTCTATTACTTCAAAACCTGTTATTAGTTGATCCGAAATTTTCCGGCAATTATTTGTTGCTACATCAGTAAGGCCTTGTTCTTTAGATTTCCGTAAAAACGCCCAGAAATCCAGCAGCTCTACAAACACATACAAAGCATGAAATAATCCACTTGGAGGTCTTAATTCTTCTCGCCAAGGAGATGCTACTAAAGGATAATCTGAATATACAATTGGACAAACACGTTGCAAAAGATATAACTTTTGATGACGATGCTCGTGTATAATGGAATCAGCCAGATCGGCTGGATGAATATATTTGTCATTCCGCATTAACTGTACGTACAAAGCGCCCGGTACACTATTATCACTGAATGAAACTACCCTATCTAGTGGTGCATCTAAATCTCTAATAAAAAGTACATCTGGTGATATAGCTTTCATCTCATCAACAATAGAGGATTTCCATTTAACAATAAGATTTAGTGCTTTATTTATCACAGTCTGTCCATCAGTTACTTGAGATAAATCTTCAAAATAAACTCTGTTGCCAAAGGGCAGTCTCAACCATTTATCTGAATTCTGTAATTTAGGCCAAGCAAATAAATTAGTAATATCACAATTTAAAATGTCTTGCAAATATTTAAGATCAATTGGAAGAGTTTCTCCATCTACAGATTTAGCTTCGCTTCCTTCTAACCTTCTCTTTATAACTTCAGTCCACGCTACAACAGCAGGACTTGTGGCAATTTGTTTAAGTGTGTTAGGTTCAAGAGCAAGAATTTTTTCTACTGTTGCATTATATTCCTCCTTATTAATTTGTGAAATAGTTGTCATGAACATTTCGCTTTGACTATTTCTAAAGCTTTCCAAAATGTTTATAAATGAATTATTCACTCCTGTTTCAAGTTCATACTCCTGGATATCATTTTCACTAATCTGCGATATAGAATTTGTATCAAGTTCTATCTGCAATTGATCCGTTACTTTTTTGTTTGCATGCTCAATAAGATTTTTAAGCTCCTTACAGTATATACTAGGATTTAAAAAGCCTGTATCACTATAACGATGAGCTACAGCTCCACCTCCACATACATCTACTACCGAGCATTCCTGACAGGTCAAACATAATCCATCTTTTCGAAGTAATTCCCTATGTTTCTTTACACTTTCAGAATCGATTGCATAAGCAATATTAGTCGTCTTCACATCACCACGAGTAAGGTCAGTACCTTCTCCTGTTATCTTAAGAACATCAAGATCATGATAAGTCCCATCCGTTTCAATTGTAATTAATCCTACATCACCAAAACCAAATCCATCCGTTTCACTTGGAGCACCAAGAAGAGATGCCAAAATAGAATCGAATGTCCTTACCTTCAAAGCAGAATAATGATCAAACCACAAATCAAAACAATTCAATAACCAATTTTCATATATATCCGGTTGTTCATTTCTATGAGGAGGGATAGTGACATAATTAGCATCAGGTAATAAAAAATCCAGTTGCGGTATGTCGTAATTGCTAAAAAAAGATAAGATTTCAGAAGGATCATTAAATGGATCTATTACTGCAATAACACCAGCAAAAACATTAGGCTTTTTTTCAAGTAATCTTAATGCTTTCTCTGTGTCTGCAAAAGTTGATTTCCCTCTGTGATCTAATCTATGTTTATCATTTGCAGTTTGCCCACCATCTAAACTCAATGAAACCTGCAATCCACACTTTTCAAAAAGCTCTAAGTCAGTCTCTTTTAACAGAACCCCATTGGTTTGTAGAGAAAAATCGACTATCGTCTCTTGTCGAATCATATTCCTGACATATTCAACATGTTTCGCAAGCACTTCAGCACCCAATAACAATGGTTCGCCTCCATGATAAACTATTGCAATGCGATCTATCGAATTTTCTACTACATATTCATTTATTCTGGTTGCTGCAGTTTCTAATATCTCTTTAGACATTATTTTAGGCTGTGATTTATAACTTTGATCCAAATGATTATACATATAACAATAATCACAGTTGATATTACACCTTGATGCAACTTTGAAGAGAAAACACCTTATAATTGGTTGATTTGATACTTGCATAATAAAAAAATTAACAGGAAGGCAATAAATTAGTACCCTTCCTGTTATTAAGATAGTTAAGTTATGACCTGTTATGGCGATGATGCATTCTGCTATAGTCAGTTATAGCTTCATTCCCGCTAACTTGCATTGCTTTTGAACGCATCCTATTTAATGCAGGATGGGCTGTGTTAAGTTGCTTTAACTTTGGCAACAACTTATCTTTTGGATTTGCCATCGGCGATCCATTCGTTGAAAAATTTTCCATAATCAATTTTTATTTAAACTATAAAATTAAAAAAAATAATAAAATCATCCTCTTTTTTTACTGATATTTTCATCACCAGTTTCTCCACCTATTTCATTATATATTAAGCGCTTTAAGCTTGTAAAGTTCTGCTCAACGACATTTAAAACATTAAGAATAAGATGTCCTGGATTTACCATCAATATCTCCCTATTATAAAGTGGTAATAAATCCGAAATTGAATCATATAGGATGTTGGAACAAGTTGTCGTTTTTATACCTAAAATCCTGTTTATATATATAGGTAATACATTAAAAAGAGAAATCAAGTGAATAATCCTGACATTAGTTATATCATCCCAAGCAATAGAATCACTATCTTTTAGTTTAAGAAATTCCTTTATGCTTATACTTTTATCTAGCCATTTTATTTTCCATGCCATTTCTCTGGGAAATCCTGCCGTAATATATTGCAATATTGGATGTTCTAATATTCGCCTTGATGAATGTTCAGCATAAACACTATTGAGCATTACCTTAGTTGCACCAGAAAGTCTTGCTTTTAGAAACAATCTTGTTGTTTCTGCAAAGATCTCATCACCATTTGCCAAAAACTCTCTAATATGTGTACCCCATCGAAAATAATCTCCTAATCTGTATGCACATTGTTTATCATCAACAATAATATCATATGTTTTACTCTTTACAAAAATGGATTCCAGAGTATGATCAATTCTACTACACAACTCAATGTAATCCGCAAATTTGTGCTTAAATGATTTCGGATATTCGCTATATGCTTCAAGCATCGTATTTAAGCCAAAAAAAGAACTTGCATCCCTCATTGCGGACACATACCCATTTGAATAGAGAGTATCTGCATCAGCCTGTAAAATTAAAATATTATCAATTACCCACCCCTTCTCTTCAGCCAGATCTTTAACATAAACATTCCCAGCATGCCTAGCAGGAATATATCCTTGTTCAGACTCTTTAATCAAGTGGATTCTTTCTGGAAATTGACCTTTAATCCTACTGGCAATAGAGAAGGTAGAGTCTGTCGAGTTATTATCGATCATAACAAGATTTACATCCATGCTTTCTTGGATACCTTTGCTAGCAAATCCCAATGATGATAAAGATTCAATTAAATTATCCTCTTCATTGAAACATGGCATTACAATAAATGTCTTGATTTGATTAGTAGAGTTCATAGGCCACATTAATGGGAATATTATTTAAACTCACCTTCTCTCCATTATTCTTAGTAAGAATTTTTATTTTGAGATCATTTTCCATGGTGTATTAATCGATTTGGTAAAAGTAAAAAAAAAATTAATCCTGAAATTACGGAAATCCGTAATGATTTTACTTTGATTTTAAATTGAATTAATTTTCTCAATTTTTGATAAAAGTAGCTAGGTGAACAAGTGGCATTTTATCTTTATCATATTATTTATAAAGCGAATAAATATTATCTAATCTAATATATTGGCAATAAAAGGACCTTTGCAATCACTTTGGTTATATTTGGCAATTCCACATATAAATATGAAATGGATATTCTGGAGTGATTCAAATATTAGAATAATAGAAAGTCATATTGTCGAAAGCGTAATAACTTTCTGACATTATGTCTGTTATGTAGGGTTGGCAAATTAATTGTTTTTTTAAGGGAAAACAACGCCAATGAATCAAATTAATCTTCAGCAATCAACAAATCAAGCTACTAAAAAATCAATTTCTTTAGCTCCTAAAGTTCTAAAAAATGAAAATGAAATTAAAAAGATTCGACCCTATCTCAATTCATTAAAAATAGCAATTGATGACAACGATATTACAAACATAGCACTTACAGGTGCTTATGGGGCTGGTAAAAGTACCATTTTAGAAACTTTTAAAGATAAAAATAACCAAGACTACAAATTCTTAAATATATCTTTAGCTTCGTTTACAGACATTAGCGAAAATGAAACTAAGACTACTAAAGAAGAATTTGAAAGAAAATTGGAAGTTAGTATATTACAACAAATTTTTTACCATGTTGAGCCATCAGAAATTCCTGATTCAAGATTCAAGAGAATTACATATTTTTCAAAAAATGAACTTTTAAAATTAGCATTTGGCTTTATTTTATGGTTGATCAGTGCTATAATAATTTTAAAATTAGGATATATTTCAAAATTAAACCCAGAAAATTGGAACTATGAATTTTATTATTTGGATGTTTGGGCTTTAGTTTTTTTAGCTATATTCTTCTGGGGAATTGGCGTATTTTCTAATACAATAATTACTCTTTTCAAAAACTCAAAAATTAATAAGGTTAATCTACAAGGAGAAATAGAATTAGGGGATAAACTGGATAAATCTATATTTAATGAGCATCTTGAAGAAATCATATACTTTTTTGAAAAAACAGAATACAATGTTGTAATCATTGAAGATTTAGATAGATTTGAAACAACAGAAATTTTCACCAAATTAAGGGAGATTAATATACTTCTTAATAATGCCAAAACTATACATCGAAAAATAAAATTCATCTATGCCATTAATGATGGAATCTTTAAAGACAAAACAGAAAGAGTTAAGTTTTTTGAATACATTGTTCCTGTAATACCATTCATTAATCCAGCAAATGCTAAAGATAAACTTACTAATCTGATTCAGGAAGCAGAATTGAATGGAGTATTATCTAATGATTTTACTTCCGATGTTGTTTCCTTTATTAATGATATAGATATGAGATTATTAACAAATATAGTTCATGAATATAGCATATACAAATTGAATCTAAGTTCTTCTCTTATTCAAGAAAATCTTTTTGCTCTTATAACATATAAGAACTTATTTCCTGACGATTTTATTTTATTACATAAAAAAGAAGGCGAGTTATATTCTTTTGTAAGCAAAAAAGATATTTATTTAAAAACATTTTTAAATAAAATTAATGATGAGATAGAAATTAAGACTCAGGAAATTTCAAATATAGAAGAGGAAAATTTCAAAAAAATAGAAGAACTAAGAGCGGTGTATGTTAACGAAATAATTTCGGATTTGCCTCCCAATTCAGTGCTTTCTAATTTAAAAGCAAGAGACTTAGTTAAAGATGATGAGTTTGATAATTTGATTAACAAGCAAACTCTTACACATATACAATTTACTCATTATTATAATCATCAATATAATCTTTCGAATTCCGAACAATATAAATTCAATTTTTCTAAAATTGAAAATAAAATAAGCTCTGATTTCAAATATGTTGAAAGAGAAAAATTCATAAAAGATAAATCAAATGATAAAACAGAAATATTAAAAAAAGAGATCGATAAATTAAAATCAGAAAAAAGATCCATTGAAAATTGGGACTTAAAACAAATCTTTTCTAAAGTTTCTATTGATGAGTTTATTAATGAAAAATTTAAAGATAATGATTTGGTTAGAATGTTAATTTTGGAAGGCTATATCAATGAAAATTATGAGGATTACATTTCAATTTTCCATGAAGGTAACCTTACAAATGAGGATTTCAATTTTTTAAAAGGTATAAAAGCAAATAAAACATTCCCTTATCAATATAAGCTTGAGAACAATGCAAATCTAATTAGAGAAATTAAACAACATCAGTTTAGTAGAGATTCAATTCTAAATTTTGATTTATTGGATTATTTAGGTAATAACTATGAAAACTATAAAAATCAATATGATGATATAATAAAATTCATTAGTAATGATAAACAAAATTCAATAGACTTTATAGACCAGTATTTATCCGACCAAAATAGAGTTCACAGAGTTTTCATCAATAAATTAACTGAAAGCTGGAAAGAATTTTGGGATTATATTTATCTGAAAAGTAATTATCCTAAAGATAAACAAGATCAATATTTAAAATATATAATTCAATATTCAGATGTTGATTCTCTTATCTCTAATCAAAACAAAAGAACTCTTTCAACTGCAATCATGCAGAAAAATTATTTTTTAAAACTTATTCAGCATATTGATATTCAAAAAGTAGAAGCACTTTTAAAACAATTAAATATAAAGTTTGAATCTTTAGATAGTCCTGATAATGAATTGGTTGGTTTGTTTGACTATATTTATGATAATAATCTTTATCAAATCAATATTGAAAATATTAAAAACTTCATTAAACATTTTGACAATAAAATAAAACTTGATAATCTGTATAACTTGAACTATCAGACCATAACAGAAAGCAATTGCGATAAACTAAAAGATTATGTTGAAGTAAATTTTGAAAATTATATAACAAATGTATTATTGAAACTTTCGAATACAAATCAAGAATCTGAAGAATTTACAGTTAAGATACTTAATCACGACATAGATGAGAAAGTATTAAACAAGTTTATAGAATTATCTAGGTTTGATGATATTAAAAATTTATCATTAGTTGATAATTTTAGTATGAAGCAAAGTCTTCTAAAGGCAGGTAAGGTATTTCCTTCTTGGGAGAATGTAATTGATTACTTTGAAAACCTTGATGAATTTGAAATTGACGAAGTGTTGCTCAATTATTTCAATGATTATATGAATTCCCAAGAATTATCTAATAATAAAATTGAAAATGCATTTGATAGTGAAAGTAAAGATTATTTAGAAAAGTTTTATTTAAAACTGATTAATAAACCCGAATTAAATGATGACTCTTTTAAATGCCTTGCAGAATCAGCCCCAAAAGGACTGTACGACACATTTGAAATAAATCATGAGTTTTTTAATCCTAACAAAGTAAATGTTTTAATTTCTTCAGGAATAATCAATATTTCTAAAACAAATTATTTCCGCGTCAGAGAGCATTTCTCGCCTTTACACATAAAAATGATTGAAAAATATCAAAAAGATTTTTTTGACAATATTGATGATTATGAATTATCTCAAAGAGATAAACTGACACTTATAGCTTCATCTAAAGTTAATGAAAAAAATAAAGAACTTCTTATAGAAAAACTAAAAGAACCTATCTTAACACAATCGAACGAATTAGACAATTTGGTATGTCATGTTTATGCTGAAAGTTCATTTGTTCCGGACTTAGATTTTGAAGAAATGAAAAAATTGGTCAAAAATTCTAAAAGTATAAAAGATGTTGCTATTTTGATATTTAGGAAAGCAAATAATCTTGACAATACTCAATTACAATTTTTAGTTGAGAGTATAAATGATAATTATAAGAAAATTTTTGAAAAATTTAAACAGCCAACTTTCAAAAAAATTGAATACAATCATAATCTATTTGAAGAATTAAGAAATAGGGGCATGATAATAAGGTTTGAAGTAAATAAAAATGATTCAACGGAATATCGAGTATTTGCAAATCACAAATAATTCTTGAGTTAATTAATAAGCTAAAATTTTAAAAATAGTATTAATTTACCCCATTCTTAAGAAGACAATTAACTTGTGATCCAAAAGCTAAGAATTAGTATTTCTTTTATTTCATTATTTAACTACTTATTTATGATTATTAAAGTCCATTCATTATAGAATAGACTTTAATAATAACCTAAAACTTCTTCTTTTATCTCTTTTATTTAGCAAGAGAAAACAAAAAATGTAGAATGATAATGTAATTCATACTAAAATAGGACCTAGCAATAAAAATTTAGTTTTATTCAGTAAATTTTTATCAAAAGCATAATAAATGATTTTTGTTTGTAATATTTTTGTTTTCAGTTATTTCTATATTTTACTTTTGATAATACCCAACTTTTGATAAGCTGATTTATCAAAAGCTTTCGATAATTCCTGTGAAAGAACTTTAGATCCTTCGCTTGAAAACAAACCCGTTGTGGTGCTTTCCAACAACGATGGATGTGTTGTGTCTCGAAGCAAGGAAGCGAAAGATTTGGGGATTCCGATGGCGGCTCCTGCGTTTAAGTACAAAGAACTTTTTAAGGAACATGATGTAAAGAGTTTTTCTGCTAAATTTGAATTGTATAATTTTAAAAGTCAGAGAGTTATTGAGATTTCAACCTCTTATGTTGATAAAGCTGATTATGAAGTCTATTCGATTGATGAATTATTTTTAGACCTCACAAGTTTTAAATATATCGACACTCATGATTATTGTGTTAAAATAAAAAAAGAAATTCAGGATAAAGAAAACATTCCTGTAAGCATCGGTATTGCGCCTACAAAAACCTTGTGTAAAGTGGCCAACAGAATTGTAAAAGACTTTCCTGAAAAATTTAATGAAGGAGTTTATATTTTAGATACGCCCGAAAAAATTGAAAAAGCTTTAAAATGGCTCAACATCGGTGATGTTTGGGGAATAGGTAGAAAGCTTAGAGCAAAAATGAATGACAACGGAGTTTATAAAGCATGGGATTTGCTCCAAAAACCGGAAATGTGGGTTCGCAAAATCATGGGAATTCATGGCGTAAGAATGATTAATGAGCTGAAAGGAATTCGTCAATTGGAATTAGACACTCCTTCGCCTAAAAAATCTATTGCGGTGACGAGAAGTTTTATGGAAATGCTTACCAAAAAAGAGGACGTACGCGAACGTGTAGAAACCTTTGGAATGTATTGTTCGGAAAGACTGAGAAAACAAAATACCTGCTGCAAAATGGTAACAGTTTTTGTGCAAACCAATCGTTTCAGAAAAGATTTACCAGAATACAGAAATGCTAAAACTCAGATTCTGCCAAACCCTACCAATTCATCGATTCTTATTGGCAGAGTAGTGAATGATTTGTTTGAATCTATTTTTGAAGAAGGCTTTCATTATAAAAAAGCAGGCGTTATCGTCAACGATTTTGTTCCGGAAGATCAACGGTTGATTAATCTATTTGAAGAAGACAGCCAGAATCAGCATTTGCCTGTAATGAAAGCGATGGATGCAATGAATAAAAAATATGGTAAAGATAAAGTACGTTTGGGAAGCATGAGCGGACAAAATACTTTTGGTCGTGCCCAAATGTCGCCCGAATACGAAGCTTTTCTTAAAAACAATACGCTTCCCGAAGCTAATTTTAGATTCCACTAAAAAGCTAGTTTAAAACTCCCGAAAAATATTTTCAAACTTGTAAACCTCCAGCTTCCATCACCCAACTTCCAACCACACTATTTCTTCTTCTCATATTTCCAGTTTCTGCCTTTTCCTTCTGAGATCCATTCTATGGCTTGTTCCATCCTTTTATTTCGGGTGGTTTCTGTTTTGGCTTCGGTAATCCAGTTGATGTATTCTTTTCTGAAAGAAGGCGATGCTTTTTGAAAAATATCCAAAGCTATTTTATTTTGATTTAAAACATTCTGAAACTCATCAGGAACTGCAGTTTCTGTTTTTGTGGGCGCTGCTTTTTTTAATTTAACTCCCATATCGGTAAGATCAATTGCCTCAAGAATAATTTTTTTAAGCTGAGGTTTTGAAGGAAGATCTTCGAGTTTGGTGATCTTTCCAAGGCTAAACATATTGGTTTTCTCAACGTCCGTTTCAAGATTTTTTATCGTCTGCATTTCACCGTGCAACCAAAATCCCATGCTGCAATATTGCTTAAATGAAACCATTGAACAAAGAATTTTTCCTTTATACATAAAAGTCGGAAACTTCCATTTAATCGCTTCTTCCATGTCGGGATAACATTCATGTACAACTTCCCGGATATGGTTTAAAATAGGCTTTGAAAAATCCGGAGATTTCTCAATATATTCATCCACCAAAGGATTGTATTTTATCATAATTTTTAGTTTAACTAAGATTTGAAATAGTAAAGTTTTCAGGCTTCAAATCAATCAGAATTTATAGCTATATTTAAAATAAATATCCTTGGATATTCTTAATATTAATCTTAACAACTTAATAAATCTTAATGGTTAATAAAAGTTTTAAGTTTAATCAAACAGTTTCACGGTTTCATTCACCAAAAATTTCACCTGATCCGGTCTTCCTCTGTCGGTTTTAGGAAGATTATTGTAACTTCCGGTTCTTACAATCACCATTTTATGTTCAGGAATCATTATAATATACTGACCTTGAAGACCGAGGAAATAATAATGTTTGATAGGATTGTCATGGTTAATCCAGAGTCCCATTCCATAGATTTCATCAGATTTTTTGGTAGGAGTTCTCATCTGTTCAATAAAATCTAAATTTAAAACCTGCTCATTTCCTACCTTTCCGTCATCCAAAAATAATTGACCCAATTTTGCAAAATCTCTTGCGTTGGAGTGAATACAGCAATATGTTTTTTCCATTCCACTTTCGTCAACGCTCCAATCTGCATTTTGTTCCATTCCCAACGGAATCCAGAATTTTTCAGATAAATAACTTGCTAGAGTCTGATTGACTGCTTTTTTCACTGCAAATCCTAAAAGTTGAGTAGAACCGCTTTGATACTCAAATCTTTCACCAGGTTTTTCTTTAAATGGTCTCGAGAATGTAGCCTTTATCAGGCTTTTTCCGTAATACGCTCGAGCGTTTGGAAGAAAAGGGTTTTTATAATTTTCATCCCAGTTTAAACCAGATTCCATTTGAGCAAGATGCTTTAAAGTTAAATCTTTACCGAAAGGTTTCAATTTAAATTCATCATAAAATTCAGAAAAGTTATTATCAATATTCTGAATTTTTCCTTCTTCTAAAGCTTTTCCGAAAAGCATAACGGTAACTGCTTTTGCCATAGAAAACGAATTGGTTTTCGAAAGTTCATTATAGCCGTTCCAGTATTGTTCGTGCAATAATTTTCCATCTTTTATGACCAGAAATGAAGCCGTGTTTGACTGAATTAAATCATCGACGATGTTTTTAGGTAAATCTTTTTTGTTGTAATCAGGATGTTCATCCCAAAGAACGGGTTTGGCGGAGTGAATGATGTTACTTGTAAAAAGTTTTCCGTCATCAATATTGGCACTCGATTTTCCACGAAGATAGGTTTTCGAAATTCCGCTGAAGAGATAAGCATATCCGAAAATATAGAATAAAACCACCACGGTTACCAGAAAAAGAGTAATATAAAAAAGAATAATCATAAGAATTTGGTCTTAAACAAATTTAGAATAATTTTAAAACCAAGCATCAAAAAAGCCCTGAAAAAATCAGGGCTTATTAATTATATCTTAGAAAGTAAATTTCTGAAGTTCGTTTTCTCGTCGATAATTCGTCTCAGTTCAGAAACCGGAACTCTTTCCTGTTGCATCGTGTCTCTGTCTCTTATGGTCACAGTGTGATCTGTTAGAGAATCATGATCGATGGTGATACAGTAAGGTGTTCCAATTGCATCCTGTCTTCTGTAACGTTTTCCAATTGCATCTTTTTCTTCGTAGAATAAATTGAAATCGTATTTTAAATCGTCAAATATTTTTTCTGCATATTCAGCTAAACCATCTTTCTTCATCAATGGAAGAATGGCTGCTTTAATTGGTGCTAAAGCCGGAGGTAAAGATAAAACTGTTCTTTCTGAACCGTCTTCCAATACTTCGTCTCTTAAACAATGAGAGAAAATTGAAAGGAATAATCTGTCTAAACCTACAGAAGTTTCAACAACATAAGGAACATAGTTTTCATTTCTTTCAGGATCGAAGAACTGAAGTTTTCTTCCTGAATGCTCTTCGTGAGCTTTTAAGTCGAAATCTGTTCTCGAGTGAATACCTTCCAGTTCTTTAAATCCGAATGGAAAATTAAACTCAATATCTGCCGCAGCATTTGCATAATGCGCCAGTTTCTCATGATCGTGGAATCTGTAATTATCGTTTCCTAATCCTAAAGCCAAATGCCAGTTCAGACGTTTTGTTTTCCACTGTTCGTAGAATTCAAGTTCTGTTCCCGGAGCTACGAAAAATTGCATTTCCATTTGTTCAAATTCACGCATTCTGAAAATAAATTGTCTTGCAACGATCTCATTTCTAAATGCTTTTCCGATTTGAGCGATACCGAAAGGAAGTCTGTGACGAGATGTTTTCTGTACATTCAGGAAATTAACGAAAATACCTTGAGCAGTTTCCGGTCTTAAATAAAGATCCATCGCAGAATCTGCAGAAGCACCTAATTTAGTTCCGAACATCAGGTTAAATTGTCTTACTTCCGTCCAGTTTTTAGAACCTGTATCCGGATCAGCGATTTCCAATTCTTCAATTAAAGCTTTTACATCAGCAAGATCTTCATTCTCCAAAGATTTAGCTAATCTTGAAAGGATTTGTTCTCTTTTTGCTCTGTATTCTAAAATTTTAGGATTGGTTGCTTCAAACTGCGCTTTATCGAAAGACTCACCGAATCTTTTCGCAGCTTTTTCAATTTCTTTATTCTCTTTATCCTCAATTTTCAAACAGTAATCTTCTACCAAAACATCTGCTCTGAAACGTTTTTTAGAATCTTTATTGTCAATCAAAGGGTCATTGAATGCGTCAACGTGGCCCGAAGCTTTCCAAGTAGTCGGGTGCATCAGAATTGCCGAATCAATACCTACAATATTTTCGTTAAGCTGAACCATCGCTTTCCACCAATATTGTTTGATATTATTTTTCAGTTCTGCACCATTCTGTCCATAATCATAAACAGCTGATAAACCGTCATAGATCTCACTTGAAGGGAAAATAAAACCATATTCTTTAGCGTGAGAAATCACTTTCTTGAAAACATCTTCTTGCTTTGCCATAATTTTTTTACGTCTGAGTTGCAAAAATAGTGAAAAAGCGGGAAGTAGGGAGATGGAAGATGGAAGTTTTTAACTTTGAAATTTTTAGGAGCCGGGAACCTGCTTTCGCTACTCGCTATTTTATTAGATTTTGCACGGCGATGGAGCCGCCGCGCAAAATCTAATAAAATGAGCTCAAACATACCGCTCAATCAGGGCTAAACTTGTCAAAAAATTGAAAGAGCAGACTTTTAAAGCAATTTGAGTAAAGGTTTTTAACAAATAGATTTGAAATCTCTACTTTTGCCGGATGTTAGAAATTCTTTATCGAGACGAACATCTTATTGCCATCAATAAACCAAGCGGATTATTGGTTCACAAATCTTTTTATTCCGGCGAAGCAGATACGTATGCAATTCAGGAATTGAGAAATCAAATCGGGCAAAAAGTTTATCCTGTACATCGTTTAGACCGAAAAACTTCGGGTGTATTGTTGTTTACTTTAGATAAAGATACGCTGAGAATGATGAGCACTCAATTTGAGGAAAAAAAGGTTGAAAAGAAATACATCGCCATTCTCCGAGGCTGGGCGAAAGAAGAAGAAACCATCGATTATGATTTGACTAACGAAAACGAAGTCACGCAAAATGCAGTTACACGCTATCATCGTTTGCAGACTTCGGAAATAGATTTACCTTTTTTAAAGCATCAAACTTCAAGATATTGTTTGGTAGAGGCGATTCCTGAAACAGGAAGATTTCATCAGTTGAGAAAGCATTTTAAACATATTTTACATCCTATTTTGGGATGCCGTAAACACGGTTGCAACAAGCAAAACAAATTGTGGCTTCAAACATTTGGCATCAACAAAATGACGCTTCACGCTCATCAATTGATTTTTAATCATCCTATTTCTAACGAAAGAATCACGGTAAATGCGACTATAGATGATGAGTTTAAAAGAATAGGAGATATTTTAAATTTTGATTTGAGTTCATATTTGTAATTATTTCTTATTTACATAAAGTTTGTCATTCAGAGCGTAACGAAGTGAAGCGTAGAATCTTACTTTTTTTACTTTTCAACTGTTGAGATTCCTACGGAATGACAAACTTTGCGGTTATTTTAAACGCAAAGATTTAATTATTCAAAATTTTGATTTTAGAAAACCAAGGGCATATAAATTTGCTACGTGAAGTTTGAACATTAGCTTCATCAAATCAACTTGTTGATTAATTCTTTGCTCCTTAAAATATATTTCAGTAAATAAAATCTTTGCGTTAAAAAAGCTCTCGCAGATTTAAGAAATTAAGCAGATTTTAATTGTCTATTCGTGCAAAATATTTGTGTTTAAAAGAATCAATAACCTTTATTCAAATAAAATATCACACATCAAGAATTCATTCAATTTAAAATGAGTATTTTTGTAAAACTTTTTTTCAATGTACAAATCGCTCATTCGTCCGATTCTTTTCAAATGTGATCCCGAAGAAGTGCATCACTTTACTTTTTCGATGCTTAAAAATTTTGGATTTCTAACCAAATTATTTCTACCAAAACCAATTATCGACAAACGTCTGGAAAGAGAAGTCTTCGGATTGAAATTCAAAAATCCAGTTGGTTTAGCTGCAGGTTTTGATAAAAATGCAGTTTTATTCAATGAGTTAGGAGATTTAGGTTTCGGATTTGTGGAAATTGGAACAGTAACTCCAAAAGCCCAGGCTGGAAATCCTAAGAAAAGATTGTTCCGTTTGATTGAAGATGGCGGAATTATCAACAGAATGGGTTTCAACAATGATGGCTTGGAAGCTGCCATCCAAAAACTGAAAGGCAACAAAGGAAAAATCATCATCGGCGGAAACATTGGAAAAAATACCAACACAACGCCTGAAAATTACACTCAGGATTACTTAGATTGTTTCGAAGGACTTCATCCTTATGTAGATTATTTTGTACTGAATGTGAGTTGCCCGAATGTGGGAAGTCACGCAAAGCTTGAAGATGTAGAATACTTGAGAGAATTGATTACTGCTGTTAAGGGAATCAATCAAACTAAAGTAAATCCAAAACCTATTCTTCTAAAAATTGCTCCGGATTTAAATAATCAGCAATTAGACGAAATCATCGAACTGATTGCAGAAACAAAAATTGATGGGATTGTGGTTTCAAATACATCAGTGAACAGAGAAGGTCTGAAAACTTCGCCTGAAGTTTTAGCGGAAATCGGAAACGGTGGTTTAAGCGGAAAACCGATTAGTGAAAGAAGCACAAAAATGATCAAATATCTTTCTGATAAAAGCAACAGAGCATTTCCAATTATTGGAGTTGGAGGAATTCATTCTGCAAAAGATGCCATGGAGAAACTTGATGCGGGAGCGACTTTGGTTCAACTGTACACCGGATTTATCTATGAAGGACCACAATTGATCAACGACATTAATCAGGAACTTTTAACGAGAGCAAGTAGAATTTCGAGGTAAATTTTACTTTAAAATATATTGAAAAGCAAAATCGATGAGGTTTTGCTTTTTTTCTTAAAAAATATCTCGCAGATTTAAGAGATTAAGCAAATTTAAAAATGAATTTTATCTGCAAGATTTGCTGGATCTGCGTGAGAAAATTAATCTAAATAAAAAAATGCGAAATCGTATAAATAATCAACCCGACTAATCCACCAACTAAAGTTCCATTGACACGGATGAATTGCAGGTCTTTTCCAACTTCCAGTTCCAGTTTTTCGCTGAGCTCTTTTCCTTGCCAGTTTCCAACGGTTGAGCTGATGAGGTTTCCCGCTTGATGGGTATTTTTAAGAATATATTTATAAGCAGTTACTCTTACCCAATGGTCGATTTTATTCTGAAGATTTTCATCAGTTTTCAAATTTTGAGAAAACTCATTCAGGTTTTTTGTGATGTATTTTTTTAATGAAGATTCTTCTTCCTGCAGTTCTGTGCTCAATGTTTTTTTGATGGAAAGCCAAATATCATTGGAGTATTCTTCCAGTTTATCGTTTTTAAGAAAGTCATTTTTAATGGTTTTAAATTCATCATTCCATTTTGGGTCTTCTTTTAAATCATTAGAAAATTCGTAGATCTTTTTTGTGATTAAACCTCTGATTTCGTGATGAGGATCTTCTTCCACTTCTCTGAAGAAATCTGAAAGTCCGCTCGCAATTTTTTCAGCAATTTTATTATCAACAAACGATGGAATAAAAGAATAGCTTCCTTTTTTTACCCTTTCCTGAATCATTTCGTCATTTTCAATAAGGTATTCTTTGATTTGCTTCGAAAGATTAGTGACGATTTTCTGGTGGTCATTTTTATCTAAAAGATAGATAATTCCATTCCCCAAAATTTTATTAAGCTGAATATCATCGGTCATTTCGCTCACCTTTTTGCTGATAAATTGGCTTACTTCAGAATCATCCAATTTATTGAGAATGTCAAGAACAATATCCGAAAGATTTTTAATTAAAACGTCCTGATTTCTTTCTTTTGTGAGCCATTCGCCGACGAAATTTGATATTTTAATTTTCTGAATATAAGGACGAATTGTTTTTGGAGAAAGGAAATTAGAAACCACAAAACTTCCCAGATTATCACCCAACTTTTCTTTACTGTTTTCAATCAGATTGGTGTGTGGAATCGGAAGACCCAAAGGATGGCGGAAAAGCGCCGTTACAGCAAACCAATCTGCTAAAGCGCCAACCATTGCCGCTTCGGAAAACGCACGAACATAACCAATCCAGTGAGAATCGTGAGTCTTTTGTAAAATTGTAGTTACAATGAAAATAATCGCCATCAAAACAAAAAGTCCTGTGGCAAAAGCTTTATATTTTCTGAGCTGTTTTCTTTTGGCTTCATCATTCATATTCTCAAATTTAGTAAATTTGGTTGTAATTCTTTTACCACAAAAGTCACAAAGAATTTAAGCTTAATACTATTTTAGAAAAGTACACATCAGTTTTACAGCTTGTGATTTCCAAGAATCAAAACTTTAATAAAAAAAGCTTTTGCGACTTTTGTGGTTAGATTTTACATTAATTTCTAATATTTAAAATAAATTCTATGCAAAACGAAGCAAAAAACAATCCATATTATTCAAGAACAGATACTGCAAAACTGAATGTCTCTAATGACGAATGGTTTAAAATTCTTTCTCCAGATTTGTACGCTATTGCAAGAGAAGCGGCAACAGAAAGACCATTTACCGGAACGTACAATGAGTTTGATGAACTGGGAGAATATTATTGTGCGGTTTGTGGAAATCATCTTTTCCGTTCTAACCAGAAATTTATGAGCAGTTGCGGTTGGCCAAGTTTTTTTGAAGCCGATAAAAATGGAGTAGGATACAATCGCGATTCTTCTCACGGTATGGAAAGAATTGAAGTGGTTTGCAGAAGATGTGATTCTCATTTAGGTCATGTATTTAATGACGGACCGGCTCCAACAGGGACAAGATACTGCATGAATTCTATAAGTTTAGAGTTTGTTCCGGATTCTGAGAATTAATCTCTTAGAGTTAAAGTTTCTTAAATTGAGTTAAACTTTTTTCATTTTAACTCATTGATAATTATGATTTTATAAATTTGTACCCGGAATTTTAATTTAACATAATATTTAATGAAAGGATTTTATAGCTTATTAGGCATTGTGTATATGGTAACGACTTCTTTTTATGTTTCTCCAAAAAACGAGAATGTAAAGAATGAAAATACCAACACAAAAAAAATAGAAACTGCAGTTGAAATTAAATCTAAAAAAAGCACAAATGAAATGAGTTCTTCTGAAGAGCTTTACAATTCAATACTATTTGAAACAGATCATAAACTCAATTTTGATGTTTTTTCTAAAGCTATTTTAGGATTTAATAATCTGAAAAAAGCAGGGGAACTAGATGAAAATGCACACTTATTAACAGTTTGTGATTTTTCAATGTCATCAAATACCAAAAGGCTTTGGGTGATTGATATGAACGAGAAAAAAGTTCTTTTTAATTCATTAGTTGCTCATGGGAAAAATACAGGGGAAGAATTTGCAACCAATTTTTCTAACACAGAAAGCTCACTTCAAAGCAGTATGGGTTTCTATATAACAGAATCTACCTATAATGGAGACAATGGATATTCTTTAAAACTTTTAGGAATGGATAAAGGATATAATGATGCAGCTTACAGAAGAGCTGTTGTAATGCATGGAGCAGATTATGTAAGTGAAGAGTTTGCTGCAGCACACAAAAGAATTGGAAGAAGTTGGGGTTGTCCTGCAATTCCGAGAGCATTAACGGAACCGATAATTAATACAATAAAAGGTAAAAATTGTCTTTTTATTTATTATCCTGATCAGAATTATCTTTCTTCATCAGAATGGCTGAAAGAAGCATAAAAATTCTGCTATTATGATTTAAAGAAGCTGTTTCGCAATTCGTGAAACAGCTTTTTATTTTATTAAATTCTTATTTGTGAATTTTTTATGAATACGCTTATGTTGGGATTGGTTTTATTAATAAAATCATAATTATATGAATTATATTGCGTTAAAGAGTGTTAATGAATTATGTTAAAATCATAATTTATTTATTTTTTATGATTTATTTGTTTTGTGGATGATTTATATATGTAGATTTGAAATGAATTATGATAATTTTATTAACACCTTAAAAACAATTTATTATGACGCAAAATTTACTTTTTTTAAAGAAAAACTTCAAAAAAGCAGTATTTTCTTTAAGTGCCTTGTTTGCTCTTTCTGCGAATATTAATGCACAAATTATTTACACTAATATTACTGATTGTACAACTGTAATCACTGCAAATAACTCTCAAATGGACTTGTGTAATGTCGATTTTGATTCTAATGGCGTTACAGAATACAACTTTAGATGGGACAATTTCGGAGGCGACTGGTTTGTGCATTTGGTACCTCAAAACTTTACTGATAATAAAATTGCTCTTAAAGGAACTGCAACTAATCCTTTCGGAGGAAGATTTGTAAAAGCATTTTCTGTAGATGAAGTTATCGGAAGTACAGCAACTTGGGGAACATCAATGCCGGAACCTTTCATCGGAGAGTCGACAACAGATGCTAATTTTTTAAATTTAGGAGATAAATACGTTGGTGTGCAGTTTAAAAAGAATGGAATGCTACATTATGGTTGGATTTTAGTTAATTTTTCACTTGCCGGAACTACAAGACAATTAACTGTGAAATCTTTTGCCTATAATTCTGTAGCAGATCAACAGATTTTGGCAGGACAAACTACCAATCTTGGTATAAATGAAAGTGATTTGTCTAAAAATTTAAAGATTTATCCTAATCCGGTAAAAAAATCGTTTACAATCGAGCATGGTATTAAAAGCGGCAGTGTTGATTATGAAATATTTGATTCATTAGGACGGACGATAAAAAAAGAAACAATAATGAATAAGGAAAATCAAATCAATGTTTCTGAACTCACGAAAGGAATTTATTACATTAGATTGTATAATAAAGGAAGTTTGGTTGGGCAACAGAAATTTATTAAATCTTAAAGATACTTAAGCAAAAGATCTTCTACTCAATGTAGAAGATCTTTATATTTTTAATGAAAATTTACAGCTAAGAAAATTTCTTAAAGACCAAAGTAGCATTATGTCCTCCAAAGCCAAAGGCATTGCTTAATGCAAATTGAATGTTTTTTTCTTTTGCTTCGCCAAAAACAATATTTACATCTTTTGGAATATTTTCATCAATCTTATGAAGATTAATTGTCGGCGGAATAATTCCTTTTTCAATAGCTTTAATCGAAAGAATAGCTTCTGCTGCTCCTGCTGCTCCCAACAAATGACCGGTCATTGATTTTGTGGCACTTAAATCTAAATTTTTACTTCCCTTAAATAATTTGCTGATTCCTTTTAGCTCAACCAAATCTCCAAGTGGGGTAGAGGTTGCATGAGGATTCAGATAATCAATATCTTCAATGTTTGCTCCGGCTTCATTTAATGCCAATTGCATTGCTTTTATTGCGCCAACTCCATCAGGATGAGGTGCGGTCATGTGATAGGCATCTGCAGTCATTGCGGCTCCTACTAATTCTGCGTAGATTTTTGCTCCTCTTGCTTTTGCGTGTTCGTATTCTTCTAAAACCAAAGCTCCGGCTCCTTCTCCCATTACAAAACCGTCTCGGTCTTCATCGTAAGGTCGGCTTGCTGTAGCAAAATCATCATTTCTTGTAGACATGGCTTTCATTACAGAAAATCCACCAATTGAAGCAGGAGTAATTGCAGCTTCAGAACCACCACTAATGATTACTTTGGCTTTTCCTAAACGGATGTAATTGAAAGCATCCATCAAAGCTGTATTTCCTGTTGCACAAGCTGAAATCGTTGTGTAATTGATTCCTTGAAGACCAAACTTCATAGAAATCATTCCCGAAGCCATATTGGCAATAAATTTTGGAACGAAGAAAGGGTTGAATCTCGGATTCTGATCATTGGCTGCAAAATTCATCACTTCGCTTTCGAAAGTCCACATTCCGCCTTGTCCGGTTCCCCAGATTACGCCTGTATCGAAAGGATCCATTTTTTCAAATTCCAATCCTGAATCTTTTATCGCTTCTGCTGATGAATACATTGCGTATTGTGAAAACAGATCGCTTCTTTTTATTTCGTTGTGATTTAAATATACTTTTGGATCAAAGTTTTTTACTTCACATGCAAAGTGTACTTTAAATTTTTCGGTATCGAAATGAGTGATTTTGTTTGCTCCACTCACTCCGTTGATGCTGTTTTGCCAGAATTCTTCAACATTATTTCCTAAAGACGTTACTGCGCCTAATCCTGTAATGACAACTCTTTTCATAGGTGGTCGTTTATATTTTTTAAGTCATTTAAAATCACAATTTTTACTGTTTATAAAAGATATTCAGTAATGATGATTTTATATTTAGTTATTAATTTTAAATAGATTTGAGGTTCCTCTTGCGATGAGTCTTGTTTTGTCTGCATTCCAAATCTCACATTGTGCATTCACAAACTGTTTTCCTCTTTTAATGATTTTTGTTTCGGCTACAATAGTATCATTTTCTTTTGCCGTTGAAAAATAATCGATGCTGTTATTTACAGTTACAATAAAGTTTTTTTCGTTTAAAGAAAACATCGTTGCCCCAATAATATCGTCCATAATTGCTGCCGTTACTCCGCCGTGCATGTTTCCCATCGGGTTTAGCCATTCTTCTCTTACGGTATACTGAAATTCAATTTGACCTTCTTCAGCCGAAATAACCACAGGATTCAGCCATCTCATAAAAGGAGAAGGAGATGCGGTAAATTCTTTTCCGACAAATGATTTTAATGCCTGTAATTTATCCATACCATTTATTTTATAAAGGATTTTTTTTAATTTCTTGGTCGATGAGTATTAAAATTCTGTCTAAAGCAAGATTTAAATGTTTCTCGTCGCCTGTTGTTTTTGAAAGCAAAATTCCGCCTTCAATAAGAATAATGAAAAGTGAAGCGTATTGTTCCGGATCTATTTCCTGACTGAACTCATTATTAGTTTGTCCGGTTTTAATAATTTTAGAAATAGTTTCTGTCCAGTCTTGGAAAGATAATTTTACCTGATTGTTTAATGCGGGGAAAGTGTCATCAGATTCCGTTGCTGCATTCATTAGAGGGCAACCGCCATGTAGAAAAACCAACTGCCAGTTTTTTCGGTAAAAAGACACAAAAGCGTATAGTTTATCAGACATTGTCGGAAACTCTTCGCTGAATGATCTCATTAAACTTTTTTTGAGAATTCCCGAATTGTATTTATAAACTTCGAGTGATACTTCGTCTTTGTTTTCAAAATTTCCGTAGATGCTGCCTTTGGTAAGGCCAGTTGCTTCAGTAATGTCGGATAAAGACGTAGCAGTATAACCTTTGGTATTAAACAAAGTTGCCGTTTTTTCAATAATGAATTGTTTTGTCTTTTCTGCTTTTGACATCTTCAAAAATCAACGTACAAATATACGTAAATATACCGATTGGTATATTTTTTTTAAACTTAAAATTTTATTAATTTATTTGTTGAAATTTAAAACTAAGACTTGAGGTTTTGGCTAAAGCCAATTGGCTTGATTTTAAATTGAAAAACGGGCTAAAGCCCGTTCCTATTGATGATAATACCTATTTTATTTTTTTTCAAGCAGAAATTTAAGCTTATTATTAACGATTGAGATGTGAAAAATATTTACCTAGATTCCTACGGAATGACAAAAAGAGTGTTTTAATTTTGTACTTAGTTTGCCAAAGTAGCATTCAAGCTAATTTCAAAACTAAAAGCCTGACTTACAGGACAGCCTTCTTCAGCGATTTTCGCATACTTTTGAAAATCTTCTTCAGAAATTCCAGGGATTTTAGCTGTTAATGTCAATTCAGATTTAGTGATTTTTCCTGCTGCAGGATCTAATGTGATTACTGATTTTGTGGTTAATTCTTCTGGTGTAAAGCCGGCTTGAGTCAATTCTGCACTCAGTTTCATGGTGAAACATCCTGCGTGAGCTGCAGCCAATAATTCTTCAGGATTGGTTCCAACTCCATCCTCGAAACGACTTCCGAAAGAATATTGAGTTTGATTTAAAGTGGTGCTTTGCGTTGTGATATGTCCTTTTCCTTCTTTTACGGTACCGTTCCAAACGGCTGTTGCGTTACGTTTCATATTAAAATTTTTGATGTTTAATTTAACATAAAGATACAAAAAAGCATGATTTCATAATCATTAAATTATCGAAACCATGCCTTTTTAATTTGAGAATTTGAAAATGAGTTAATTTGGAAATTACACAAACCTCTCAATATCAAATTTAAAATGTTACATCAAACCCAACGTAAAAGTTAGCTTTCATAATGGGTGCGTAAACCATTCCGCCATCAAAATAATTTCCGAAAGGATTTCTAAAATCCATAATCGCATTTTCTTGGTGATAAGAAGTTAGGTTTTCACCTCCTAAATAAGCTCTTAATTTTTTATTGAAATTTCTAGAAATCTGTGCATTCAAAACTGCATAAGATTCAGAATACATCGGCAATTGGAATTCTGCCGGATTGGTGGAAGTATTTGGAAGTCTTTGTTTTCCAACCCAATTCAATGTTGTATCAAAGCTCCAGAATCCTTCGTTTTTATTTTTATTGGTAGCATAAGCTAAGTTGACAAAACCTCTGTGCTTTGCCATAAAAGGAACTTCACGTCTTCCGTCCAAATAATCTGCCTGAACATCATAATATTTGTATGCCAATCTTACATCAAAATTTTTGAAAGGAGTAAAATCCCACTGTGTTTGGAATGAGTTGGCAAAAGATTTTCCATCTAGATTATAAAACGTCAGTTGCTGAGGCGAACGGTCAAGATCTACCAAAACCTGATCCTGGAAATCTGTTCTGAAAAAGTCGGCAACAATAGTAGATTTTTTACCGAAAATTTTAAATTCCTGTTGTAAACTCGCTCCGTAATTCCATGCAATTTCTGGTCTCAAACCATAAATATCTCCGCCGTTTTGTAAAATCTGAATATTTCTGTTTGATGCAAAATATTGTTGGCTTTCAGCAAAAATATTCGCTGTTCTGAAACCTCTTCCCGCAGAAAGTCTAAAAATAGTTTGCGGAGTAAAATCATATTTGAAATTCAATCTTGGTGTAAACTGTGTTCCTGCCAAGTTGTGAAAATCTGCTCTTGCGCCCGCAACTAAAGTATATTTTAAGCCTGTTAAAGTATATTCAGCAAAAACTCCCGGAACAATTTCGTTTCTTTTAAAGTTATCCACTAAATAATTTTCTTCATAACCATCGTATAAGAAACTCGCTCCAGCTTTGTATTTATGATTGGTATTTCCTAAAATACTTTCAAAAATCAAATTAGAATAATAAGTGTGTTGCTGCCCTGAATAATTTCTCAAACCGAAAAAGCTGTCTTGCTGATGATACACATATTGATTCATCCAGCCCAAACTTTGGTAAGGTTTCCCTTTAAAAACATATCCTGTTTTGTTCCAAACCTGAAATCTTGAAATATCAATTCCAACACCGTAAAGTGACTGCTCACTTTGAGGAAGTTTTTTATCAAATCCTATTTGTCCTGCAGTTCGTTCATCTTTTATAAAATTAATTCCGAAATGCGATCCAAAACCAGAACGCTCCAAGTCGTTATAATTCAATAAATAAGCTGCATTGATCTGAGTTCCTTTCGGACGGTCAAGAAAATTGTCATCATTCATATCGGTGTCTCCAAAAGTTCCGTTTCCATGAAGGAGAAAAGTTTGAGACCATTTATCATTGATTGCTGCTACGTGCGTGACATTTGCTTCGGCTCTTCCATTGAAATCGGCAAAAAGGTTTAATGAAGTTTCAGGTGTTTTAGAATTCTTAATAAGTTCTGTGTTGATTTGCCCTGTAATACTTTCATAACCGTTGGTTACTGTACTTCCTCCTTTTGTCAGCTGAATGCTTTCAATCCATCTTCCTGGAATGAAATTTAATCCGTAAGCAGAAGCCAAACCTCTGATTTCGGGTAGTAATTCTTTGGTTAAACTCGTGTATTTTTGGTCTAAACCTAACATTTTAAGCTGTTTCGTTCCCGTTACCGCGTTACTGAAAGAAACATCAACAGTTGCGTTGGTTTCAAAACTTTCAGACAAATTACAACAAGCTGCTTTTAAAAGCTCTTTAGAATCGATATTAAATACCAAGCCAGCTTCTTTTTTACTGATAGAAGTTGCAGCTTTTGTGGCAGTAATGGTTACTCCTTCTATGTTTTTTTCACCGGTTGTATGAGAACTGTGATTAGAAATTTCTGTGTTGGCTTGTTTTTCTGCAAATTCCTTTTCGGTTTCGTTAGAGTGTACTTTTTCGTTTTTTTCTCCAAATTCGATATCACGGTCGTAAAGACAACATCCCGGCAATTTTTTGTAAACATCATCAGTTGTTTTGTACTTCTCATTATCATGACCTACTTCTGCAATTTTTTTTAGAATTTGGTCTGCAGATGTTTTAGAAGAGTCAAAGTTTAACGTTACTGTTTGTTTTTCAGCGCTCCATTCTGCTGAATTTGCTCCGGCAGATTTTGCTGCTTTTTCTATTCTTGCTTTACATGATTCGCAATTTCCTTTCACGAAAAATTCGTTTTCACCTTTAGAGTGATTGTGATTTTCTACGTTCGAATTTTCCGTTTTTAAGTCTCTGTCGTAATGACAACATCCCGGAAGTTTCTCATATGTTTCATCAGGAGCTTTGAATTTTTCATTGTCATGACCCGCTTCTGCAACTTTTTTTAGAACTTCTTCGGGTGAAACTTTTTCTGAAGTTTCGATGGTAAGCGTTTGTGAATCTATTGAATATTGTGCTGATTTTGCACCTGCTTTTTTGGCAGTTGTTTCTATTCTCTCTTTGCACATTTCGCAGTTTCCTTTTACCTTAAACTGATTTTTAGAAAGGTTTTGAGCTGATACAAATGTTGCGAATAGTAAGAATGCGCCAAGGATTGCCTTGGTAAAATATAATTTCATTTTGTTTAAAATTTAGATTAATTGAATTAATGTAAGATTCTAACAATGTAAATAGTCTTATAATCATTGGACGATTGGTAAAGTGATAACATCGTTAAATTAATTTTTAATTAACCTAGTTTAGGCGGTTGCCAGATTTCTTTTAAACCGTTTGAAATGTAAGGATCAGCGTACTGAACCTGAATTTTTGAGATTGTTTTGAATGAGGGAATTCCCCAAGTATTGTTTTTCGCAAAATTATTTTCTACGAAAGTGTTGCAGGTCATGCAAGAAGAGCAACAATCATCATTACATGATTTATGTTTGCTTTTACCGTCTTTAGAATTATGGTTGTCGTGGCTTTTTTCACAACACGACATTTTAGATTCAGATTTGCAACAATTTTCCTTTGAAGCCTGAGCATAAAAATTATCTTTAGGAATTAAAAAAATTCCCAAACAAAAGATAATTAATAATAGCTGTATCGGTTTCACAGTGCAAATTTACAAAAAATAATTAAAGTGGTGCACCTACTTGTTTTGCGCAGTCATGCCAAGGTTGACCATGCGCAGGATTATTTTTTGGTTTTGGTCCTGTATTGGCAACTACCGGTTGCGGAGTTGGAGTTGGTTGTGGAGCTTGTACAGGAGTAGTATTCTGAGCTGTAGGTTTACTATTCAAAGGTTGTCCAACAGCAATGTCGCATCTATGACCAGGTTCTCCGTGTGGAGGATTCATTCCTGGAGCTGTTTTTACAGGTTGACTATTTTGAGTAGGCTTTACAGAATTTGGGTCAATCTGAATGGTGTTGTTACCATTTACCTGAACGGCTTGAGGTGCAGAATTTTGCGCTGCAGGAGCGCTGTTTAAAGGTTGACCAACAGGGATTTCACATCTGTGACCTGGTTGTCCATGAGGAGGATTCATTCCTGAAGCAGTGACCATTGTAGAACCGCTGGAAGTTTTTATTCCTGCCTGATCAATTAAAGAAGGTTTTGGAGTATTATTCATTGCAACATTGGGTTGCTGAGCTCCATTTTCATCTTTTAAATATGTTGGTTTTTCGTCTTTTTTACATGAAACAGCAATTAAAGAAGTTGCCAAAAGCCCAAAAAGTAAATTTTTCATAATTAGATTTCTATTTTTCCTGACAATGGTTTTTGAAGTTTTGTATTTACTTTTATTCAAAGTTTAGAATTTTACATCAAAAAATGCCCTGAAAAACAAAATTAGCAAAACATTTTGAATTGTTTTGCTAATTTGAATTTTTATGTTGCTATTTTAACGTTCGGTTAGTTCTTAACCAAAAGTCTGAAACCTTCACCGTGTACGTTGATGATTTCTAAACCTTCATCGTCTTTCAGCAATTTTCTAAGTTTGGCAATGTAAACGTCCATACTTCTTGCTGTAAAATAGTTTTCTTTTTTCCAGATTTTTCTCAATGCTAAATCTCTAGGCATAAAGTCGTTTCTGTGAAGACAAAGTAATTTTAAAAGTTCATTTTCTTTAGGCGAAAGTTTGTATTCGTTATCACCAACTCTCAATTGTCTCAGCATAGAATCGAAGAAAATGTTGCTGATTTTAAATTGCTCCTGCTCTTCGTTTTCCAAAGTAGAGCTTCTCTGAAGAATCGCTTTAATTTTGTATAAAAGCAATTCGGTATCAAATGGTTTTGTGATGTAGTCATCTGCTCCCAACTGATATCCTTTCAAAATATCTTCTCTCATGTTTCTTGCGGTCAAGAAAATGATCGGTGTATTTTTATCAATCTTTTTTACATCTTCAGCTAATGAAAAACCGTCTTTTTTAGGCATCATCACGTCGAAAATACAAATGTCAAATTCACTCTCTGTAAATTCTTTTAAACCTTGTTCACCATCTACTGCAAGGGTAACCTCAAAATTGTTTATCGTAAGATAATCTTTCAGTACTGCACCGAAACTCTGATCGTCTTCTACTAATAATATCCTGTTGCTCATATGTTTTTATATTTTATTATTTGTTTAAATTATTTTTTATGCCATTGGAAGTTTAATGATAAACTTACTTCCCATATCTTTTTCTGATTCTACAATGATTACTCCTTTATGAAGTTCTACAATTTTTTTCACGTAAGAAAGTCCCAAACCTTGTCCTTTTACATTATGAATATTTCCTGTTTCTTCTCTGAAGAATTTTTCGAAAATTTTAGTCTTGTTGTGAGTTTCCATTCCCATTCCTTTGTCTGAAATTTCCAAAACGTACCAAAGTCCTTCGTTTTTAGTTTTAATACTGATTTCAGGAGCTTCCGGTGAATATTTGTTGGCATTGTCTAAAAGATTCACCAACATATTTGAAATATGGAATTCATCAATTTTAAAATTATAATGAGTTGCATTAAACTCCTGAGTAAGCTTTCCGTTTCTCTGCTGAATAATCAGATTAAATGATTCTGTTGTCTTTTTAATTAATTCTCTTACATTGGTTTCTTTTAAGAATAGTTCTACTTCATTTCGTTCTAATTTAGACATATTCAGAACGTTTTCAACCTGCTTTTTCATTCTCAGATTTTCCTGTTTAATAAGGTTTGAATAATATTTTACCTTATCAGGATTGGTCGCAATTTTATCATTCGCCAAAGAATCTGTAGCTACAGAAATCGTGGCAAGTGGCGTTTTGAATTCGTGCGACATGTTATTGATGAAATCCGTTTTCACTTCTGCCAGTTTTTTCTGCCTCATCATATAATTAATTGAGATAATATAAATTCCCAAAATCGTCAAAAGAGAAAGAAAGGTTCCCAAAAGCATCGGCCAGTTATTCATTGCCAAAGAATATTCTTTTTTAGGAAAAACCAATGCTAATGTATATAAAGTACGATCTTTGGTATCGGTAAATAAAGGATAAGAGTAAGAATTAGCATCTTTTTTCTCTTTAAACACTTTGTTTACAATATTGGTTAGTTTATTATTTTTATCTGTCACTCCATAGCCGAATTCTGCACTGACTCCTTTCATTCTAAGTTCTTTAGTAATCACAGAATCTAAAACTGCACGGTCTACTCTTTTATCAAGAGGAAGATTGTTTCCATATACTTCAACAAATTCTTTTAGGCTATAATCACCACTTCTAATATCCTGATTCAGTTCTGAAGTGAGTATTTCTCGTTTAGTTGTATCTTTTTTTACTTTATATGCTGCGTCATCAGTATACATGGTTGTGAGGCGCAGAGAATCTCCCTTAAGAGAAATAGGGAGCTTTATAGTTTCGGTAAGGTTTCTGTAATATACAATCGATTTTTGAGTTCCTGAATCCTGTGTCTGTTGAATCGTAGTGAGGGAAGGCTTGTCTTTATTTGCTTTTACATTGTCTCTTAAATTTGCATAATTCTCATTAAAAAGCTTTTCTACTTCAATTTCTGCTATGTTTTTTGAAGTATTTTCCAAAGCGGAATAAACTTTGTTAGAAAACTCTTGTTCTAATGCAACGTAATAATTTTTAAGCCAATAAAACTGCAGCGTGACAAATACGATAAGAGAAATTGTCATAAAAACCGAGATTATCGGGATGAATTTGTTATTCATTGCATTGGAAAATTAAAGTTGTGAATGTTAAAATTACTCATTTTAAGATTTGATAAACAAAAAATGCGCCAAAATATTGTTTATTTTTTCTTAAAAATAAAGCTTTTAACATTTTATTATAAATTTTGTGTAGATTTCTTAAAGAAACTTGTGATAATTATTAACCAAAATCAAAATAACTATGAGCTCAAAAATTGTTTTTAATCAAGATTTTCATACAAAAAGTATTTATGTGATGAAGGTCTATTCTGCCGAAGTATCGGAAGTATGGGAGTATTTTACAAAACCAGAATTGCTGGATTTGTGGTGGGCTCCAAAACCCTGGAAATGTGAAACCGAGAAATTAAATTTTGAAGAAGGTGGCGTTTGGCTATATTCGATGAACGGACCAGAAGGAGAGAAAATATTTTCTCTTGTAAAATACGGAGAGATTAATGAACATCGGAGTTTTGATGGAATTGATGCGTTTTGTGATGAAAACGGAAATGTTGATGCAAGATTTCCACAAACTCAATGGCTGATTGGTTTTACGGGAACTGATGAAGGTACAAAGGTTTCTGTGAATATCCATTTTAAGTCGGAGGATGATATGAAAAAACAACTGGAAATGGGATTTGAAGAAGGTTTTAAAATGGGTTTAAACCAGTTGGAAGAGATTTTTAATAATTTGAAAAGTTAAGAATGTATTGATTTGAAAATTATTTTTTTTATTCGAATGAAAACTTCTAGATACGATTTTTCAAAATTTACTTAAAGTAACGATGTGTAAAAAACAAAATGGAAAGTAAAACTTACTTTCCATTTTTTATATAATTAATCAATTTTCAAATTATCTTATTATCAAATTAATTCTTCATCCTGAAAATATTGAATGATTGCTTTTTTCATCAGGATTTGTTGTTCGTTCGGTTTAAGTTCCGGAAGTTTTTCCGTTTCCTCAAAATGAGGATAACCGTCGTCGTCGTAATGTGAAAATTTAAAATATCCGAAAGGTTCCAGCAAACGGCAAACTGCAATGTGAAGGATGTTTAGTTTATCGTCTTTGGTATATTTTTGTTGTCCGCTTCCCAATTCCTGTATGCCGATTAAGAATAGATAAGTCTCAATCGGAGCGTTTTTTTCGGTATCAAAATTTTCAATAAAAAATTGTTCTATTTTTTGCCAAATTTCACTTTCTGTCATAATATATCGTCTGTATTCATTCAGCTTTTAGAATGATACATTTTTATTTAGAGATTATTTTGTTCTTCTTTTTTCTTCAAATCTTCTTCTTTTGCCATTTTTAGAAGTTCGGCAAGTTTTTCTTCCTGTTTAAATTTTAAAATCTCCCTCTTTTCATTTCTAATGATTCTTTCTCTTTGGATAAGATAGTAAATGACAGTAATCGTAATCATTATTATAATTAATATCATATTATTAGAATTTGAGTTTAATTGAAAGTTTAAAATTTACATACCGTCAATCTTTAGAAGAAATGCATATTCCAGCGCATCTTCTTTTAATGATTCAAATCTTCCGCTTGCTCCACCGTGTCCTGAACTCATGTCGGTTTTGAAAACTAGAAGGTTATTGTCAGTTTTTAATTCTCTCAGTTTTGCGGTCCATTTTGCAGGTTCCCAATATTGTACCTGAGAATCGTGGAAACCAGTCGTAATCAATGTGTGCGGATAATCTTTTGCTTCAACATTATCATATGGCGAATATTCTTTCATATAATGATAATATTCTTCGTCATTCGGATTTCCCCATTCGTCATATTCCCCGGTTGTCAGAGGAATGGTTTCGTCCAACATCGTAGAAACTACATCTACAAAAGGAACCTGTGCTACAATTCCGTTGAATAGAGTAGGTTCGTAATTCATTACAGCTCCCACTAATAATCCTCCTGCGCTTCCGCCCATTGCATACAAATGCTTTGAAGAAGTGTAATTTTCTTTAATTAAATGTTTCCCGGCATCAATAAAATCGAAGAATGTATTTTTCTTAAACAGCATTTTTCCATCTTCATACCATTCTCTTCCAAGATATTCTCCACCACGAATATGAGCAATTGCATAAATAAATCCTCGGTCTAGAATTGATAATCTCACATTTGAAAAACTTGCATCAACTGTGTGACCATAACTTCCGTAACCATACAAAAGAACCGGAGTGTCCGCAGATTTTTTAGTGTCTTTATGATAAACCAAAGAAATCGGAATTTGTTCTTCGCCATCTCTTGAGTCTGCCCAAATTCTTTCAGAAATATAATTTTCAGGGAAAAACTTTCCACCCAAAACTTCTTGTCGTTTCAGAAGCTTGGTGGTTTTTTCTTTTAAATTATATTCGTAAGTCGAGTTTGGCTGTGTTAAAGAAGTATAGCCATAACGCAAAACTTCTGTGTCAAATTCTAGATTTGTTCCAATATATGCGGTGTATGTAGGATCTGAAAAAGGTAAATAATATGATTCCTGAGTTTTTTCGTCGATGATCTTTATTTGCAATAAACCGTCCTCTCTTTCTTCAAGAATGAGATAATTTTTAAAAATTTCAAATCCTTCCAGTAAGACTTCTTCACGGTGCGGAATAACATCTACCCAGTTTTCCATTCCGCAATTGTCGATTTTCGCTTTTACAATTTTAAAATTGGTAGCATCATCTGCATTGGTAATAATGTAAAACTCGTCTTCATAATGTTCTACCGAATATTCCAGATCATCAATTCTTGGCTGAATAACTTTCCATTCTGCAAAAACATTATTTGCCGGAATAAAATGATGCTCATCTGAAATCGTACTCGAGCTCGCCATGAAAATATATTCCATAGACTTTGTCTTGAAAACATTTACATCAAAAGTTTCATCTTCTTCATGGAAAATTAAAACATCTTCAGAAGTGTCGGTTCCTAATTTATGTCTGTAAACTTTATAAGCTCTTAAACTTTCATCTTTTATGATGTAGAAAACATGTTCGTTATCATTTGCCCAAACTGCTTTTCCTGTTGTATTTTCAATTTTATCAGCAAGAATTTCATTGGTTTTTAAATCCTTAAAATTTAAAGTGTAAATTCTTCTCCCAACATTGTCTGATGAAAATGATGCTAATTTGTTATTCGGGCTTACCGCAACATTGGCAACTTCAAAAAACTCTTCACCTTCTGCAAGAATGTTAACATCGAGAACAATTTCCTCTTCGTTTTCGAGGGTTTTATATTTACGGCAGAAAATCGGGTACTCTTTTCCTTCTTCATAGCGCACGATATACCAATATTCATTAAAGAAATAAGGCAAAGATTCATCATCTTTTTTATAACGGGCTTTCATTTCCTCGAAAAGCTCTTCCTGAAATTCCTCAGAATCTTTCATTATAAAGTCCGCATAGGCATTTTCTTCTTCAAGATATTGTGTAACCTCGGGATTTTCTTTTTCATTCAGCCAGAAATAGTTGTCAATTCTTCTGTCACCGTGTATTTCGAGTACTTTTTCTATTTTTTTTGCCGTGGGAGCTTTCATTAATGTTAATTCTTGTTCAAATTTAATTAAAAAAAAACCATCTTTTCTTTTTATCGAAAAGACGGCTGTTTTGTATCAAATATTTTAAAACTATTTGTGTAGGCTTTTGATGTATTTTTCAAGAGCCATAGTCATAGAAGGCGTTTCTTTTGTTGGAGCCATTAAGTCTATTTTTAAACCTGCATCTTCTGCTGCCGCTGAAGTAGTAGGTCCGAAAACTCCTATTTTGGTATCTTCCTGTTTGAAATCGGGGAAGTTTTGCTGTAGAGATTTTATTCCTTGCGGACTGAAGAAAATCAACATATCATAATCGTTAATGTTGATGTCTGTTAAATCACTGCAAACCGTTCTGTACATAATTGCTCTCGTCCATTCGATGTTGGCCGCATCCAAAGTTTTTGGAATATCCGGGCTCAAAACATCCGAAGAAGGCAATAAGTACTTCTCGGAAGGAAACTTCTTGAAAAGTGGTAAAAGATCTGCAAAGTTCTTTTCACCAAAACTGATCTTTCTTTTCCTATATACAATATGCTTCTGTAAATAATTGGCAATCGCCTCAGACTGACAAATGTATCGCATTGTGTCTGGTACGGCAAACCTTAATTCTTCAGCAAGTCTGAAATAGTGGTCTATCGCATTTTTACTGGTAAAAATAATACCGGTATGCTGCGTAAGATCAATCTTTTGTGTTCTCAGTTCTTTATTGTCTACTCCTGCGACGTGGATAAAAGGGCGGAAGTCAATCTTTATTTTTTCCTTCTTTGCAATTTCCAAATATGGAGAAGACTCACTAGGCGCTGGTTGAGAAACCAATATTGACTTTATTCTCATCATGTACTTTTATTAAATAAATAATAACTTCCAAAGCATCAACAGCGGTGCAATTTGGAGGGTGCAAATATACAAAAATTTATAATACCATTTCTGGGGTAAGATGTTGTTTCTGTGAAACAAATAGAAAAACACCTTGAAAATGAAGACAAAAGAGAAAAAATAAATATAATAAATAAATGCGCTATTTCTGTCTATCGGGAAATAGTAGTGGGTTACACACAAAATAATCAGTAAAACTGAAAGAATGAAGTGGAATTTTGTGGAGGTAAAATAAAAAATACTCCATTTTTTGCCGTCACCTATCGCTTGGTAAAATAAAAAGCCCAATGCAGTTCTGATGAAATAAAAAAGTGAAATAATTATTAAAGTATATCCTATTTTATTAAGTTGATAGCCAAAAGGCTGAAAGTCGGCAATATATTTTGGGACAATCGGTATGTATTGAGAAACCAGAACGCTTAAACTTAAAGCAGTAACAAGCGATGTAATCATCCAACTTGGAAGATTATTGCTGGAGTCATAATATTTCTGCAGAAGAAAATCTTTAAGATTGGCTTCACGCTCTATCACATTCATCATAAAAATGTACAGAAAAAGGCAGCCGATAAGGATAAAAACTACCCAATCATTATTTTCAGGTATTCTTACTTCGTTTTTGAAAGTTTGTAATAATGGCAAAGGAAATTTTTTGCAAAATTATAGATTATTTTGTATAAAATAAAAAACTTAAATAAACTATCTTTGCAAATTGAAATGAAAAAACTCGTCATAATTCCGACCTATAACGAAAAGGAGAATATAGAAAATATAATTTCCGCTGTTTTTGCATTGGAAGAAGAGTTTCACGTCTTGGTCGTAGACGATTCTTCGCCAGATAAAACGGCAGACATCGTAAAAGAACTTCAAAAAAAGTTTCCACATACGCTTCATCTTTCCATAAGACATATTAAAGACGGCTTAGGAAAGGCATATATTCATGGTTTTAAATGGGCACTTCAAAACAATTATGATTACATTTTTGAAATGGATGCCGATTTTTCTCATGATCCGAAAGATTTACCAAAACTTTTTGAAGCCTGCAAAAATGCAGATATGGCAGTCGGTTCGCGTTATTCTAAAGGAGTAAATGTTGTGAATTGGCCAATGGGAAGAGTTTTGCTTTCTTATTTTGCTTCAAAATATGTGAGATTTATTTTAGGCCTTCCAATTCATGATACAACGGCAGGTTTTGTATGTTTTTCAAGAAAAGTTTTAGAAGAAATCGGTCTGGATAATGTAAGATTGAAGGGGTATGGCTTTCAGATTGAAATGAAATTCAGAGCTTTCAAAAAAGGGTTCAAAATTGTAGAAGTTCCGATTATTTTTACCAACAGAATTTTGGGTGAAAGTAAAATGAATGGCGGAATTATACATGAAGCTGTTTTTGGTGTTTTAAATTTAAAGTGGAAATCAATTATCAACAGGTTATGAAAAAGCTGATTTTCTTTTTTGTTTTATTGAGTTTATTTTCATGTAATGAATATATAGATAAACCGAAAAATCTTGTTGGGAAAACTAAGATGTCAGAAATTATTGCCGATTTGGCGATTAATGATCAGGTAGTTTTTCTATATCCTAAGACAAACTTAGAAAGCGGAACAAGATTTATTCTGAAAAATCATCAGGTGAAAACTGAAGATTTTCTTGAAAGCTACCGTTATTATATTGTAAAGCAAAAAATGAAGGGGATTGTAGAAGATGCCCAGAAAATTATTATAGAAAAAGACCCGAAGTCTGAAAAGACAATAAGAGGTGATATTCGATTGAAAAATACGGAATTACCAAAGTTAGAAAGGCAATAATGAAGTAATGCTTTCTCGCAAAGCAGTTAAAATGTATAAGAATGAATTTTTTTAATATAGAAAAAACCTCAGAAGGCAAAGCAAGAGCCGGAGTTTTGAATACAGATCACGGAACCGTTCAAACACCAATTTTCATGCCTGTAGGAACTGTAGCAAGTGTAAAAACCGTTCATCAGAGAGAAATAAAAGACGATATTAAAGCTCAGATTATTTTGGGAAATACATATCACCTTTATCTTCGTCCGGGAATGGAGGTGATGGAAGCTGCAGGAGGTTTACATAAATTTATGAATTGGGATCTTCCGATTCTTACCGATTCAGGAGGTTTTCAGGTTTTTTCACTTTCTGGAAGCAGAAAAATGTCTGAAGAAGGGGTGAAGTTCAAATCTCATATCGACGGAAGTTATCATTTATTCACTCCGGAAAAATCAATGGAAATTCAGAGACAAATTGGAGCTGATATTTTCATGGCATTTGATGAATGTGTTGCTTATCCCGCACACTATAATCAAGTGAAAAAATCGATGGAAATGACGCATCGTTGGTTAAAGAGATGCATCGACTGGAATGCAGAAAATCCTGAACTATATGGTTATAAACAAAGATTTTTTCCGATTGTTCAAGGTTCAACGTATTCAGATTTAAGAAAAATTTCTGCAGAAGTAATTTCAGAAGCTGGTGCAGAAGGAAATGCAATTGGCGGTCTTTCTGTAGGTGAACCTGAAGAAGAATTGTATAGAATTACGGATGAGGTAACCGATATTTTACCGAAAGACAAGCCAAGATATTTGATGGGAGTCGGAACTCCTTGGAATATTCTTGAATCTATCGGTTTGGGAATCGATATGATGGATTGTGTGATGCCAACAAGAAACGCAAGAAACGGAATGCTTTTCACTTGGCAAGGGGTAATCAATATGAAAAACGAAAAATGGAAGAAAGATTTTTCTCCATTAGACGAGTTTGGGACAAGTTTTGTAGATCACGAATATTCGAAAGCTTATGTGCGTCATTTGTTTGTGTCTAAAGAATATTTGGCAAAACAAATTGCATCAATCCACAATCTTGCATTTTATTTAGATTTGGTGAAAGTAGCAAGAGAACATATTTTAGCAGGAGATTTCTATCAATGGAAAGATTCTATAGTTCCTGTATTGAGACAAAGACTTTAGAAATAAAAAAGAATCCCTAATTAAGGATGATTTAAAAGAAAATAGGGTGTAATTCTATTTAAAAATAAACAAAAATGCTTAAAATCGTAGACGGATATATCGTAAAAAAATACCTTGGAACATTTAGTTTCATGTTGATATTGCTGTCTATTGTGGTTTTGGTAATCGATGTTCAGCAGAAAATTCCCAGAATTGAAAAAGCAACTGAGATTGATCCTAAATTAGATTTAACGTACTTTCTTATTCATTTTTATCCTTATTGGATCATTAATTTGGTGATAACATTCTTGGCGATTCTTGTTTTTATATCGGTGATTTATTTTACCTCAAGAATGGCAAATAATACCGAGATTGTTGCGATCATAAGCAGTGGCGCCAGTTTTCACAGATTTGCAAGGCCCTATTTGTTAACTTCTTTATTTATTGCCCTTATTTCTTTAACGGTGAATCATTTCGTTTTGCCTTGGGCAAATGTTAAGAAAAATCAGCTAGAAGCCTATACTTATAATGCCGCTGCTAAAGAGAAGATCCTTGGAACAGCTCCTGTTTCAGCTCAGCTCAGCAAAACGGAATATATTTTTATTAACTCCTGGAATAAAAGAGAAAAAAGAGGCTACGGATTTCTGTATCAGAAGTTTGATAAAGACCGAAAACTCATTTATGAACTTAAAGCAACTGATGTTTTCTGGCAACAGGACAAAAAAAGTTTTGTGTTGAATAGTTATTTGGAAAAGACCATCAATAAAGATGATTCTGAAAAATTAGGACAGGGTTTTGAGTTGAAAAAAAATTACGGACAAGATCCTGAAGAACTGTTTCCAAACGAACTTTTAGGTCAAAATAAAGTGACTCCAGAGCTTATAAAATTCATTGAGCGTGAAAAAGATAAAGGAAACAGCAACCTGAATTCTCACCTGAATGAGCTGCATCAGCGTACTTCAATGCCGGTTTCAATTATTATTCTGACGTTTTTGGCGCTTTCTCTTTCATCACAAAAGAAAAGGGGAGGTTTAGGAATTAACCTTGCGATAGGGATTTCTCTGGCATTTGTATTTGTATTCTCTTTTGAAGCTTTAAAAGTGGTTTCAGAGAACAAAAGTATGTCACCTGCATTGGCAATGTGGTTCCCGAATATTATATTCTTCCCGATTACTTTGTTTTTATATTTAAAACGAGCCAATCAATAAAGTAACTTAATTTCTTTGTGGTAGAAAGACTGTAATCCGGATTGCTCCATTTCTATCCAGATATTACCTTTTTCGTCAGCGTTTTTAATGATGCCATTTTGTCTTACATTGTCCAATTCGAAAACTGAAATTTCATCTTTTCTGAATAGGTTTGAATTAAACTGAGCCAAGATTTCTGCATGATCAGGAATATGGGTCAGCTTTTCAATTAAAAATAAATGCAGAGCTTCAGTAAATTGTTTTAAATTAAATCTTTTTCCTGTTTGCGTTAAAAGTGATCCTGCATTAGAAATTTCGTCAAATTTTTCTTGTAAAATGTTAATTCCTATTCCAATAACAAAATAGTTTTCCTGATTCATTTTCTTCTTTTCAATCAGTATTCCGACAACTTTCTTATTTTTTACGATAATATCATTTGGCCATTTTATTTTTACTATCTTTTCAGTCAGATTGGCAAGATAATTTTGTACAGCAATTGCGGTATAATAATTGAACAAGAAATCCGAGTGAATAGTGCATGAGGTTTTTACAGCCAATGTATAAGCTAGATTCTGTTCCGCTACTGATGTCCAGGAGTTTCCGTATTGTCCCCGTCCTTTTATTTGATTAAATGTGTAAAGACCAACAAAATTTGATTGCGGATAAAGTAAAACGTCATTTATTTCGTCATTAGTAGAAGAACACGCATTGCGGTAAAATAGCTCACTCATTTAAGAAAACTTTAAGACTTTAAAACCCTAAAAGTAAGGCTAAAGTAAAAGAAAAACAATAAATTTGCAGATTATAGTATATTTTAATGAATAAAACAGCAGAAAAGCAAGCGCTAATAGATAAAATTGTAGAGGCAATTCAAGACGTAAAAGGTGAAGATATTATGATTTTTGACCTTACTAAAATCGAAAATTCAGTTGCAGAAACGTTTATAATTTGTAGCGGAAACTCAAATACACAAGTTTCGGCATTAGCGGGAAGTGTAGAAAAAAAGGTGAGAAACGATCTTCAAGACAGACCTTGGCATGTAGAAGGTACAGAAAATTCAATGTGGGTATTGGTAGATTACGTTTCAGTGGTGGTGCATATTTTCCAGAAAGAAACTCGTGAATATTACGATATTGAAGAACTTTGGGGAGATGCAAAAATCACAAGGATAGAAAGTGAAGTATAAATTTTAAAAGTAATAAATGAATAATAAAGGATTTAACTGGTTTTTCCCTGTAATGATTATAGCACTTGTGCTATTTTTTATCGCCACTTCTATGGGTGACAACAGTGCAAAATCGATCGATGAAGATTCGTTCTTCAAAGAGATGCAGGCTGGGAAAATTCAGAAAGTGTTGATAGACAAGCAAAAACAAAATGCTGAAGTTTATCTAACGCAAGCTGCTAAAACGGAAACGGTAAAAACTCAGGATAAAAGTTCTAACCCATTCTCATCACTGGGAATGACTCCAAAAGCAGATTATACACTTAAATATGGTGATTTACAGCTGTTTTTATCAAAGTTTGAAACTTTGAAAGCTGAGAATCCCGCATTAAAGACAACAAAAGATTATGCAGAAGGCGAAAGCCCTTTAATGAGTATTCTTATTCAGGCATTGATCTGGATTACAATTTTGGGTCTTTTTTATTTCATTCTTTTCAGAAAGATGGGCGGCGGTGGCGGTCCTGGTGGACAAATTTTCTCTATCGGAAAATCTAAAGCAAAACTTTTTGACGAAAAAGAAAAAATTCAAACAACATTTAAAGATGTTGCAGGTTTAGAAGGTGCAAAAGAAGAAGTGCAGGAAGTTGTAGACTTCTTGAAAAACTCTGAAAAATACACGAAATTAGGAGGTAAAATTCCTAAAGGAGTACTTCTGGTAGGACCTCCGGGAACGGGAAAAACTTTATTGGCAAAAGCTGTTGCTGGTGAAGCTAAAGTTCCTTTCTTCTCATTGTCAGGTTCAGATTTTGTTGAAATGTTTGTTGGGGTAGGTGCTTCAAGAGTGAGAGATTTGTTTGCTCAGGCTAAAGCAAAATCTCCGGCAATTATCTTCATCGATGAGATTGATGCAATTGGTAGAGCAAGAGGTAAAAATAATTTCTCTGGCGGAAATGACGAAAGAGAAAATACTTTAAATCAGCTTCTTACAGAAATGGATGGTTTTGGTACCGATGTCAACGTTATTGTAATGGCAGCGACCAACAGAGCAGATATTTTAGATAAAGCATTAATGAGAGCAGGTCGTTTTGACCGTTCAGTTTATGTTGACCTTCCGGAATTGCATGAAAGAAGAGAGATTTTTGATGTTCATTTAAAGAAAATCAAATTAGACGAAAATATAGACAGAGAGTTTTTATCTAAGCAAACTCCTGGTTTCAGTGGAGCAGATATTGCAAATGTTTGTAACGAAGCAGCACTTATTGCAGCGAGAAACAGCCACGAGTCGGTTACTAAACAAGATTTCCTTGATGCGGTAGACAGAATCATCGGTGGTCTTGAAAAGAAAAATATGGCAATCAAGCCTTCTGAGAAAAGAAGGGTGGCCTTCCACGAAGCAGGTCATGCAACAATTTCTTGGTTGGTAGAGCACGCTTCACCGCTTCTAAAAGTAACCATAGTTCCGAGAGGAAGATCTTTAGGAGCAGCTTGGTATCTTCCGGAAGAAAGACAATTGTCTACTACTGAGCAGATGTTAGACGAAATGTGTGCTACTTTAGGAGGAAGAGCTGCAGAGCAGGTAATCTTTGATAATATTTCTACAGGTGCCCTTTCTGATCTTGAAACAGTGACGAAAAGAGCTCAGGCAATGGTAACAATCTACGGTCTAAGCCCGAATATTGGGAATATTTCTTATTACGACAGCTCAGGTCAGTCTGAATATAGTTTCGGGAAACCTTATTCTGAAGCAACAGCCTCAAAGATTGATGCAGAAATTAAAGGCATTATAGAAAACCAATATGAGAGAGCGGTAAGAATTCTTACTGATAATAAAGATAAGCTGAATGCTTTAGCAAATAAACTGTTAGAGAAAGAGGTTATCTTCCGTGAAGATTTGGAAGAGATTTTCGGTCAAAGAGCTTGGGATCCTGAGTTGACAGAAAAACCGGTGACCAATACAATTCCTATTCTTGAAAAAGAAGAAGAGCAACCGAGCGAAGAACTGAAGGATAGTGAAATTCAGGCTCCTGAAAGTTCAAGTCAAATCTAAGAATATCCTTATTGGATTTAAAATAACTCCCGGCAAATAAATCTATTTGTCGGGTTTTTTGTTATTTAAACTATATTCTTAGACGAATTATAATTATATTTTCTATTTTTGTATAGAAGTTGACTAAAAATATACTAAGTTGAGTTTATTTAAAAGAATTGTAAGCAGACTTACCAACCAGCCAGAAGATGATGAGAAGCAGAGCCTGGAAAAGCTTGGAGATTCGCTGAAAAATGCAGATCTCGACTATAAGTTTGCGCAATTATTTACGCATTCTGGTGGCTTTTTCAACTATTGCGCAGATGAGGCAGAAGCATTGCAGACCTTGAACCAGATTTTGAAAATCGAGGGGATTAACTCTGTTTTTTGCTGTGATAAAGATCTTCAGGGATTTTTGAACGTAATTAAAATAAATAATACGCCCGAGCTGGAATCGCGTAACGATGCCGCTTTTATATCATGCGAATACCTTATTGCGTACGACGGCAGAATCATGCTTTCGCACAATAACATTCTGCATTATCATTCTTCAAGACTGCCCGGTAAAATAATTATTATGGCAAATGTTTCTCAGATCGTCAATAATCTGAATGACGCGATGGGCAAGATCAAACGTACCGGAAACATCAAAAACCTTACTTCAATCAGCGGAAATCACTCTAAGCTGGATGCTGCTGCAAACAATAATACGAAGCTATTTTTACTTTTACTGGAAGATTAGCATCGCTTTCTAAATTTTAAATTTTGGACAAAAATCTTATTCAGAGAACGCTTTCAGGGCTGGTTTATGTAGCCGTAATATTTCTTTGTGCAACACCTTTTGGTGCGCAATTGCTAGATTCGGTTTCTCCCGGTCTCGTTCAGCAGCAATATTTGTATTATGGTTTAATAAGCTTTCTTTTGCTGGTTGGAACATGGGAATGTATGAAAATTATGAAATTCGGAGACGGCTACGAAAAGTGGATTGTTTTTCCATTAGTCATTTTTATTTTCTATGTTTTCTCTAAACGATATTTCCAGCACGGATTTTATTTTGACTTCAGGCTGTCGGAAATCTTGGCAATTTCATTAACTCTTATTGCGGTAATTACTTTATTTAAATTCTCAAACGAACTTTATATCGACAGCGGAAAACTTATTTTTACAGTAATCTATGTCGCTTTACCGTTTTCTTTTGCCTTAGGTTTGCCTAAATATTCTTCTATTGAAAATACTTTTTCACTGGAAGTTATTTTCTTATTTATTTTAATTTGGAGTAGCGATACCTTTGCTTATCTCGTTGGGAAATTCTTCGGAAAACATAAAATGGCACCAAAAATTTCACCCAAAAAAACCTGGGAAGGTTATATCGGAGGTGTTGTTTTAACATTGGTACTTTCATATTTCGTTGAGCAGTATCAACCACAGCTTCGCGGAAATTGGATGGTTGTAGGTTTTCTGATTGCTGCATTTGCACCTTTGGGAGATCTGGTAGAAAGTCAGCTGAAAAGAAATTTTGGCGTAAAAGACAGCGGAAACATCATTCCGGGGCACGGTGGAGTATTAGATAGGTTAGACAGTTTTTTAATTTGTGTTCCTGTCGTATATTTGTACTTTATTTTAGAAAAATTTATTTAAACTTATATTACTGTTATACTTCGGAAACTTCGTTGCTTATAACAAACAACAATTAGTATCATTATGAAATTACATAAAGAGTCGAAAGGAACCATCACGGTAGCGTCTATACTTTTCGCAATTATTGCTGCGGCATCTATTTATTTTCTTGAAATGTGGTCGCTTTTGATTATCATACCATTATTGGTTATTTACAGTTTGGTATTTTGGTTCTTCAGAGTTCCGAACCGTGATATTTTAGATCACGTAGAAAATGTAATTGCTCCGGTTGATGGAAAAGTAGTGATGATTAAAGAAGTAGAAGAGGATGAATTCATCAAAGGAAAGGCAATTCAGGTTTCTATCTTTATGTCTCCACTGAATGTTCATATTTGTAGATATCCCGTTTCTGGAGATGTAATTTATAAAAAATATCATCCTGGGAAATACTTGGTTGCATGGCACGAAAAATCGTCTACAGAAAATGAAAGAACGACTGTTGCCGTACAAAGTTTAACCAATCATAAAGTTGTTTTTAGGCAGATTGCTGGATATGTAGCTAGAAGAATTGTTTTCTATTGTAATGAAGGGGATGCTGCAAAAGCGGGTCATGAGTTTGGATTCATTAAATTCGGTTCTAGAATGGATGTTTTCTTGCCACTCGATACTGAGATTATCTGTAAAATAGGTGATATTACCAAAGGTGGGATCGATGTGATTGCAAAAATGAGAGATTAATATTTAATGAAAATATATAAAGACCGTTTCGAGAGAGACGGTCTTTTTTGTTTCAAATAAATCATGATATTTTTATTGAATCGAAATCAAAAATAAAAATACATTGCTATTGTGATACTCATTTAATACTTTGATGCTTGTAAATAATTTTTTAGGTTGTAGTTTTGATGCGAAATCAAAAATCTAATTTTTTAAATGAAAAAAATTCTACTTCCTTTAATGGTCTTCACAGGACTATTTAAAATGTATGCTCAAACCAATATCAATGTATTTTCTCAAATCGTCTTTTATGACGGATATGCATCGAATGTATCTAACCCGGTTCCTGCAAATACGATAAGACTTGCCAATTACAGATATGCTAAAAAACTTACAGATGCTGAACTGAATTCTTTTCAGAATAAAATTACGATGAATGTTACCATCGGCGCATTGTGTGATAATTATGACAGAATTGGAGGTGTACACATAGCGTTAGTTCCAAAAAATCAATTGACTTATTCTTTAAGTGATACAAATGTCAAAAGAATTGAAATTGGAAGATATATTACTCCTTTTATGAATAAAAATATTTCTCCAACTTCGGTTCCTTATACCTATAATGTTGATAATTTGTATTCTATTTTCAGTAATACGACTTTAAGAAATGCCTATGATATTTATGTAGAGCTTGATGTTTTTGGAGTTCCTTATGCTGCAAATACGCAAGTTGCGGGTTGTTCAGGAAGAAATGATGTCTTTGCCGGAACGCTTGATTTTGTTACTTCTAATGATCCTGCAATCACCACTTCTTACAATAATTTACTTCCGTTATTAGATTCAAACGAACTGAATAATTATAATAATACAGACCAACCCGGACAAACGGTTAGATTGGTTAATTTTAATTTAAACCAAAGTACAGACAATGCAAAGTTTTTTATTATTTCTACACCGCATGGAGCAGGTTCTGGTGGTGAAGAATACATAAGAAGACAAAACTTTGTTTCTTTAGACAATACTCAGGTTTTAACGTTTACACCGGGAGGAAAATCTTGTGAACCCTACAGAATGTATAACACACAAGGAAACGGTATTTATGGAGCAAACGCGCAAAGTCAGTCTTGGTGGACATCGTGGAACAACTGGTGTCCCGGAGATTCTGTACCTATTCGAAGCTTTACTACACCTACACTTTCAAATGGAAGTCATACTTTGAAATATGAAGTTCCTGCCGCTGTTTTCAACGGACAAGACGGTAGAGTAGTGCTTTCTATTTATATGCAAAGCAACAATCAGTTGTTATCTGTAAAAGATATTTCTACGGTTGATGTTTCTATTTTTCCTAATCCTACTGCAGATTTTGTGAATATCAGATCCGATAAAAAAGTAAGAAATGTAATTATTTACTCACTTGATGGAAGAAGATTGAATGAAACTAAAGATTCTAAAATTGACTTATCGGCTTATCCATCCGGAAATTATTTGTTAGATATTACATTGGAAGGTGGAACTCAGTTTAAGCATAGGGTCATTAAAAGGTAGTTTAAACATTCATTATAACAGAAAAGAGAAACCAATTGGTTTCTCTTTTTATTTGATTATTTTGTGTTATTAGTATTTTTTAATCTATCACAATAAAACATATCTTTTGTCATTTTCAGTTTGTTTTGCTGAGCATTGTTTATCTATTTTTGTTTAGATTTTAAGAGCTTGATTTCTTCTAAAAGATCAGAATTCTCTTTTTCTAACTTTTCAATATACTTTTTCTGGATTTCTAAGAAAAAGTCTGGAATATTAGAAAAAGTAATATTTCTTTTAGGATAATCATTAAATGATTGAAATGAAAACTTAGTTTCATTATTCTTAATGTCCTTTACAGAAACTTCAAGAGCATCTGCAAGCTTTTGCCACTCTTCGTCGTGTATTCCTATTTCACCACGTTCTTTTCTAGAATAGTTAGATGGATCTGTAGATAGTATTTTTGCCATTTTTTCCTGAGAGAGACCTCTTTGCTTGCGTAAAATTTTTAATTTTTCTTGTACCATTTTGTGTGTTTTTATTATTTGTAAATATGTGAAATTTTTACATGTATTGCAATAAATTTACAATAAAATTGCATATTTTTTTAATTATTTTAAGTAAATTATTTTTAGTTTTGAAATATGAAGAAAATAAAAATTCTTTAGATATTTAAGTTTTTGTATGTGTACAATGCAAAAATGTAAATATAAATGCTGATCAGCAAACCCTATGTCGGGGATTATATGACAAATTGAGTTACAAAATTTTAAATCAAAAAACATGAAAAAACTAATTTTCGGTGCTGTTACAGCACTTCTTATTTCAGGAACCGTGTTCGCTAACGAAACGACTAAAGATTCTAAAAAAGCAGATCAACCTGAACAGGTTGTACGAACTTATTGTAAAATTACTATTGTTACAACACATTCAAATGGGACTAAAAGTTATGATACAACATATTATGAGGTGTCAAGTGGCGAGGCAGGAGCAAAACAATGTGATAAGATTAAGAAAAATGTTCAAGCTTCTTTGTCGGTAGCGACAGATTAAGCTAAAAGCTATTATTCTGAGTTTCCTTTTGTGAATAAATTCATTAAAGGAAACTCTTTTAAATAATTTTTTTTATAAAATACTTACCACCAAATATGAAAATAGTAAATAAAATTTCTTTAGTATGTTCCGTAATGTTTTTTGCATTTTCTTTTTCCCAAAATATAAAAGTGACCTATAAGTACATGCCTTCTGACGTTTTTGAGTTCGAAGAAAATGTTTATCTAAACAATAATTACAAGGTTAGTATTATAGACTCTATTCCTGTAAAAAGATACAAAGAAAATAAAGTTGCGGATGTGTATATTGAACAAGATAAGGGTATTAAACAATATCGTACAATTTTAATGAATGACTTAAAAAATAATAATATTTTTTTTACTTATCAAATAAAGAAAATAAATTATTTGGTGTCAGATACTCCACCGGTCATAAAATGGAATCTGAAACACAAAGAAACCAAAAAAATAGGCAAGTACATCTGCAAAAAAGCCACGGCTGTTTTCAGAGGAACAGATATAGAAGCATACTATACCACTGAAATTCCTGTTTCTGTTGGTCCATATAAATTTAAAGGATTGCCGGGATTGATACTAGAAGTAAGAACTTTAGGTATTAATCCAATGTCGTGGAGAGTGAAAAATGTACAATTTCCTTATAAAGGAACCCCTAATTACAGTAAAAAATTTGTAAATTCTTTAAAAAAGATAGATATTAAAGAATTGATTAAAAAGATTGATGATCGTAATGATGAAGATAGGAGGATTTTTCACAGTAAACTAAATTTACCAATGCCTGCTAAAGTGGAAGTAACTGGAGGAAATCCCAGAGGGGTGGTAGAGAACAAATTTGAATGGGAAAAGTAATTTAAAAATAAAACATTTCCTATCAAATATGAAAATAGCAAATAAAATTTCCCTCTTGTTTTTCATTGCATTTTTTGCATTTTCTTTTTCACAGAATATAAAAGTGACTTATAGGTATGTTCCTTCATATACTGTTGAATACGAAGAAAATGTGTATGTGAACGATAATTACAAGATTAGTATTATAGATTCTATACCTATAAAAAAATATAAATTAAACAGAGAATCAGCTGATGTTGTTATCGAAGATAAGACTAAACTTTTCAGAAGAATTCTAATGGGGGATATTCGGCAAAATAGCCTCTATTTTACCCATCAGATAAAAAAGACAAATTATTTAGTATCGGATACCCCACCACTAATTAGATGGAACCTAAAATACAAGGAAACCAAAAAAATAGGCAAGTATGTCTGTAAAAAAGCTACAGCATTTTTTAGAGGAACGGATATAGAAGCGTACTATACTACTGAAATTCCTGTTTCAGCTGGTCCATTTAAATTTAAAGGATTACCAGGACTGATACTGGAAGTAAAAACTTTAGGTATTAACAAAGAATCCTGGGTTGCGAAAAACATGCAATATCCTTATAAAGGAATGCCCAATTACAGTAAAAAATATGTAAATTCTTTAAAAAAGATAGGAATTAAGGAGTTGATTAAAAACATTGACAATCTTAATGATGAAGAACAAAGAATTTTTCACAGCAAACTAGGTTTGCCAATGCCGGCTAAAGTAGAGATAAACGAAGGAAATCCGAGAGGAGTGATAGAAAATAAATTTGAGTGGGAATAAACACAAAAAAATATCTTATTTCATTTAACAGACAAAAGATTTTGTCTGTCTTTTCTTATAAAATATTTTTGATATTGTTACTGTTTTCAATATCAAAATTTAATGCACAATCATTTTCTGGCATTGTTTATAATGATAGCAAAAAGCCTTTGGCTGGAGCAATTATAACCTTACTTACCCCTGAAACAGAAGAAACAGAAGACTATGTACTATCTGATGAAAAAGGTTTTTTTAGCATAGAAAATGTGAAAAAAGGTAATTATAAAGTCGTTATCAATGCTCTGGGGTACACTAAAATTGAAAATAAAATAAATGTTACCGGAGATTTAAAAATCAATTATAATTTAATATTAGAAAAAGAACAAAAGATTGAAGAAGTTATCCTTACTGCTACAAAACCTATAAAAATAAAATCTGATACCATTGAAATGACTGCTAAATCTTTTATGAATGGTACAGAGAAAAATGTAGAAGATCTTCTGAAAAAGCTGCCCGGTGTTACGGTAGAAAATGATGGCAAAATAAAAATTCAAGGCAGAGAGGTTGAAAAAGTTATGGTGGAAAATGACGATTTTTTTGAAAGAGGGTATACTCTGCTTACTAAAAATATGTCGGTAAAGCCAATTGAAAAAGTACAAATATTACAAAGCTATTCGAATAATAAATTATTAAAAGGTGTTGAAAACTCGGATAAAGTTGCCATAAATCTTACACTCGCAGATGATGCAAAAAGAGACTGGTTTGGCAGCGCAGATTTATCTTCTTCTTTTTTTCCTGAATCTTTTTATTCCGAAAAAATTAATCTGGCAAAATTTGGTAAAAGGGCAAAATATTTTCTTTTAGGAAGCATAAATAACATAGGAAATAATACGATAGGGGATATAGATCACTTAATAAAACCCTCTATACAAGACGAAGCGGGCTTTATAAATATAGAAACTGATGCTTACAAATTTGGAGCTGAAAATTTTATTTATCTTCCTTTTGGTTCGGAGAAAGCAAAGTTTAATAATGATAAATTAATTTCTGCAAATGCTATTTTTAAATTAAATGAAAAGATGAAATTAAAAATAGTGAGTCTAGGAAATTTTGAAAAGATTAATTTCAACAAAACATCAACTACAAATTTTAATTTAGGAGATACGCAATTTACCAATATTGAAGAATTTTACAGAAAATCTAAAAAGACAAATTATTTTAACAAATTAGATTTTGAATTTGATATTTCAAAAAAAATGACATTAAAATATTCCGGAAATATAAATTACTGGACTAATAATAAGTTTGAAAATCAAAATCTTAATGGTTTACCCTGGAGTGTAAATCAGAATACAGATAATCATTCAACAGACAGTCATTTGCTTCTTACAAATAAAATAAATGAGAAATTAGTTTGGCTAAATGGTATAAGATATCTTAATCAATCTGTCAAGGATTATAATTTTTCAGATCAATTCTTTTTTAATGAATTATTTACAGAATATGAAGGAGTTTCAAATTTTAATCAGAATTCAAATTCTAACATTCAGTTTTTAGGAATTATTTCACAAATACTTTATAGGACGGAAAAAGAAAATCTATGGAATTTTTCTTTTTATAATTATAATACAGTACAGGGATTTAGAAATATCATGGGCTTTGAAAAAAATGCTGTATCATTCTTTTTTCCTGATGATTATAAAAATGATTTTAAAAATAGAAATAATGATTTTGTAGTATCATTAAAGCAAACTTCTTCTTTTGGGAAATTTAAGATTAACCCACAATTAGATATTCATTATGTGAAAAACAGCTTTGAAAATAGGAACGAAAATATAAAAAATGAAGATTTTTTTTATATTATTCCAAATTTAAATATTTCTTGGGCCGTTCATAATAAAGGAAAATTAAATACTTCTGTGTTTTTATCTCGTAACAACACTATGGTTACCGATATGTTACCAAACTATTTTAGTGATGCACCACGAAGTTTAATTAAAGGTTTAAATGATTTTGATTATTTAAAAAATTCCGGAGCTACATTAAAATATACTTATGGAAACTGGAATGATCGCGTATTTATCAATCTATATGGCTCTTATACAAAATTTCATAATTATCTGTCTTACAACTATAATATACAACAAGAATATACAGTTTCAGATTTATTGTTTCTAAAAAACAGGAACGATTATTTATTTTCCAGCGAACTAAGTTATTACCTAAGAGCAATACGTTCAAATTTAAAGATAGGATATACAGTAAGTACATCTCAATATGAAGATCAAATTGAAAATGGTAACATTAGAAATGTTTTATCATCATATAATCAAATCGGATTTCAATTAAAATCTGCTTGGAAGAAAGTTCTCGATTATCGTATCGGTACAAATTTAAATGTTTCAAAAATTAATACAGACCAGCAAGAGAGTAAAGTTCTTAATCAAGAAGCATTTTTAGATTTAGTTTTTACTTTGAGTGAAAAAACAAAACTTGAATTGAAAGGCAAGTATTACTCTTTTGACGGGTTCATTAACAAAGAAAATTCTTATAGTTTCTTAGATTTTAAGCTCAAATATCAGTATGATAAAAATGTTTCTTTTTCACTCATTGGTAATAATTTATTTAATACGAAAAAGTTCAGAGAGTTTTCAATCACAAGCTATTCTACATATATTTCAGAGTATTCATTGTTTCCACGATATTTAATGCTTGAAATGAATTTTGGCTTGTAAATAACGATGTTTTAAAGACTACTTTATGTGCTTTTTTACCTCCGTAATTAAGCTTAAAATAAATTCCACAGGCAAATCCTTATTTTCATCAATTAAAAGGATTTTAAACTTCTTTCTGCCTTCGCTGATGAGTTCTGGGTAATCTAACCGGTCGCCGTGATAAAAGCTTATGTAATGTTTCTTATGCTTTTTGCTGTAATAAAGGTAGCAGAGCATTTTCTTTTTAAACTTAAAAAAGGGCAGTCCGAAACTCAGAGTTTCTGTAATGTTTTCGAGATCAGATTCTAAGATTTTTTTTCGTAAAAACAAAAGAGTACTTCTTTCAGGCTCATCGATTCTGTAGAAGTACTCTTGTATAGGATTCATTTTAAATAGAATTTAAAATAGTTTAGTCAAAATTCTGAAGCTCTACCAATTTGTGATAAGTACCTCTTTTTGCCATTAATTCTTGATGACTTCCCTGTTCTACAATGTCGCCTTTCTCCATCACTACAATCCAGTCAGCTTTCTGAATGGTTGAAAGTCGGTGAGCGATAACCAGTGAAGTTCTGTTTTCCATCATTTTTTCAAGGGCATCCTGCACGAATTTCTCAGATTCTGTATCTAAAGCAGAAGTTGCTTCATCCAAAATCATAATCGGTGGGTTTTTCAGAACGGCTCTTGCGATAGAAACTCTTTGTTTTTGTCCGCCGGAAAGTTTTCCTCCATCGTCACCGATATTTGTGTCGTAACCATTCGGAAGCTGCGTAATGAAATTATCTGCGTTGGCAATTTTTGCTGCAGCAATTACTTCATCTCTTGTTGCTTCAGGTTTACCCATCAAAATATTGTTGTAAACCGTGTCATTAAACAATACAGATTCTTGGGTAACCATTCCTAAAAGTTTTCTGTAATCGGTCAATTTTAGATGTTTGATATCAGTTTCGTCAATTAAAATCTGACCTTCTGAAACATCGTAGAATCTGGCTAAAAGATTGGCAATTGTAGTTTTTCCACTTCCACTTTGTCCTACCAATGCAACTGTTTTTCCTTTTGGAATCGTCAGACTGAAATTTTTTAGGATTAAATTAGATTTATCGTAGTAAAAACCAATATTTTTAAACTGTATTTGTTTATCTAAAGTAGAAATAGAAACAGGTTCTGCAATTTCCTCTATTTTCACATCGGCTTCAAGAATTTCCAAAACCCTGTGTAGAGAAGCTTCCCCTTTCTGAACATTAGAAATAGAAGATGATAAGCTTTTTACCGGAGGTAAAATCTGGAAGAACATTCCTAAAAATACCAAGAAGTCTTCCGGAGCAATACTTTGGTCTACAATAATTTGTTTACCACCATACCAAGCAATAATTAAAAAAGTAACAGATCCCAAGAATTCGCTTATGGGTGAAGCCAGTTCTTTTTTTCTTCCTAATCTGATCGAGCTGTTAATCCATTTCTGCATAGAACCCATAAAACGGTTGTCCATTATTTTCTCAGCACTGAAAATCTTGATCACCTTAGAAGATTTCAAAGTTTCATCAACGATTGAGAAGATGGTTCCCATTTCGTTTTGAGCTTCGTGAGAATCTTTTTTAAGACTTTTTCCGATTAATGCAATCATAGTTCCCATTACCGGTAAAACTAAAAGAGAAAATAAAGTAAGCTCAGAGCTTAACCAGAAAAGACTGATCAATGTGCTGATTAACATAAACGGAGCGTTGATCAAATCAACCAAACTTCCCAAAATATTTCCTTCTACTTCGCCCACATCGTTTGACATACGAGACATCATGTCACCTTTTCTGCTTTCTGTAAAAAATGAAACAGGTAAAGATAACACCTTACGATACATTTCGCCTCGAAGATCTTTGGTAACACCGACACGATAGTTAATTAAAAGAAAAGATCCTAAGTATCTGAAAATATTTCTCAGTAAAAACATGAATGCCGTGATGACACAAAGCCAAGCTAAAACATTCAGCGTACCATAATCATCAACTAAAGTCTGAATATAATAATTAGAATATGTTTTTAGATATGAAAATAAATCTACAAGCTCTCCGGAATATACAGGAGCAGATTTGAAGTTTTCACGTTTAATGGTGCCAAAAAGCATCCCCAAAACCGGAAGTATAGTTCCTAAAGAAGCAATCTGAAACACAGAATATAGCAAGTTGAAGAATAAACTTCCGTAAATGTATTTCTGATGCGGACGGGCGAATTTGAGTATTTTTTTATATTCGTTCATTCAATAAAATTGGAAAGCAAAATTAATTAAAATATAATGATAAGACGTTTTTAATTGAAATTTACTTTATCATTATACTTCGGATTGAAATTTTTAGGGCTTAATTTCTCTAAAGTTTTTGCAAAGTTATTGATAATCTGCGTCATATTTTCAGAATTTACAATGCTCATATCGTCATTTGCCTGATGATAATGTTTTATTTTGCTCATGTCTGCAGTAGAGATGGAATGGGCAATAATTTTCTTTTTTACAAAGCTTACATTATCTGATCTGTAAAATAATTGTTGCTTCGCATAAGGATCGGGATAAATTTTTAATCCGTTTACCGCATTTTTATTAAACAATTCATCAAGGTCAGAAAACTCATCACCGGTAATAAAGACTGTGTTTTTTCCAAACTCAGCTTCTGTGGCAACCATTTCAAAATTAAATAATGCTGAAAGATTATTGTAGATGTGATCTAATTTTTTGTCTTCAGAAATAGCAATTGAGCCCAACATTCCTTTTTCTTCTCCATTAAATGCCATGAAAACCATTGAAAAGTCAGGTGTTTTATTTTTAAAATAATCGGCAATGCCTATCAAAGTCGTAATTCCGCTTGCGTTGTCATCTGCGCCATTGTTGATATTGTCTCCGGATTTATTGCTTACTCCAATATGATCAAAGTGACCTGTAAATCCTAAAAACTTTTCAGATTTTCCTTTTTTAACTGCGCAAACATTGTAAGCTATTTTTCCTTTATAATTAAAAGGAACGAGATAAGAATTACCTGTACAATATTCCAGATTGTTTTCTTTAAAAAGCTGTGCAATATATTCTGCGGCTTTATCATTTTCAGGAGTTCCGATTTCGCGACCTTTCATTTCATCTGAAGCCAGAGTTGAAATGACGGTTTTTACTCTTTCTTCAGAAACATCCTGTGCAAAAGCCGAAGTTGCGAAAAACGATAGGGAAAGATAGATTAGCTTTTTCATATTTAAATTATATTATTTCTTTATACTAATTGAATAAGTAGTGGTTTTATATAAAATGTTGCAAGTAATCTTAATTTATTTACGTCCCACAGATTTTATTCTCTATTCTAATTAATAATATCATTTTATTTCCAATCATCTGCGTAAATCTCTTGGAAATAAAAAAACAGCTCCCAAAAGGAAGCTGTTCTCACTCAAAAAATCGTTGTAAGGTTATCGTAGTCTGTCTACAGATTTTACGAGCCTCTCATCTTTCTTGATAAAAATATTTGCCAAAAACAAACAAATTACCGCAATCGATGGGAAAACCGGCTCAATACCCTTCTCAGGAAAATCTATTCCTCCGGATAAGTTTTGCATCCAGTACACCAATACACCAATCAACAAAGCGTTTATAATGATGCTGATATTATTCAGCAAGATTTGTCTTTTTCTGTTTTTAAAACTGAACAAACTCAATGCTCCTACCAAAACTAAAACAATTGACGAGATACTGATAATCGGAGTTTTTCCGAAAACATCTACATCTTGTCCTGTAATATATAAGAAAGCTGCTGCTAAAACCGACAGCAAAATCCAAATGGTCTGTATTCTCTGTAACATAGAATTTCAAATTCAGAAGCAAAAATAACATAAATTTTGCACAATTCAAAAATAAGTGTAGATTTGCAACATACAATGTACTTGAAAACAAAAGTCACCCGACTTACTTTTCTTACTCACAACTAATTACATTTTTACATTAAATATGTTTAACATAGAAACGTTAAGGTCAAAATCTGTAACGGAATTGACTAAAATCTTAAAAGATTTGGGCGTTAAGGTTGCAAGAACCAGCAATGAAAATGATAAAATTTTTGCTATTCTAGATTTTCAGGCTTCCAACCCTAAAGTTACAAAAGATTATTTCAATACCACAGAAACACCGACTGTTGTTACAGAGGAACAACCGGCAGAGAAGGTAGCTAAACCAGCTCCTAAAAAGGCAGCTCCTAAAAAGACCGCAAAACCTAAGGTAGAACCAAAAGCTGAAACTGAGCCAAAAGAAACTCAGGCTGCTCCGGAGCCGGAAGTTATTAAAACAGAAGAAGCTCCAGTGGAAGAAGTAAAGGCAGAAACGCAGGTTGATGCTGAAGAGAAAACTACTCCTTCTAACAACAGACAAAAAAGAAAAAGAGTTTCGCCTCCTGCGCAAAGCAGCGAGATTGAAGCAAAAGGAACAATAGAACTTCCTTTAAATATAGATTCTCAGCCAAGTGCACCTGCACAAGCTAAAGAAGAAAGACCTAAAAGACCGCAACAAGCACAACAAGGTCAGTCTCAACAACAAAAAGGTCAAAACCATCCACAACAAAACAGTGGAAATTCTCAAAATAGAAATCAGAACAATAACCAAAATCAGAATTCTAACCAAAACAACCCTAATCAAAACCAAAATCCTAATCAGAACAGACAGCAACATGCTGAAAGACCTGAGAGACATGAGGAGCAACACGAGCAGAAAAAAGAGTTCAGCTTCGATGGAATGGTTAGTATTGAAGGGGTTTTAGAAATTTTACCAGATAACTACGGATTTTTACGTTCATCAGACTTCTCTTATATTTCTTCACCGGATGATGTGTATGTTTCTACAGCACAGATCAGAAATTTTGGGTTAAAAACAGGAGATACCGTAAGAGGAATTGTAAGACTTCCGAAAGAAGGTGAAAAATATTTCTCATTACTAAAACCAACCGAAGTTAACGGTCGTGATTTAGCATATATTAAAGATCGTGTTGCTTTCGAATATCTTACGCCATTATTTCCTGAAGAGAAATTTAATCTTTCGGGAGATAATTCTACGATGTCAACAAGAATTGTAGATCTTTTTGCACCTATCGGAAAAGGTCAAAGAGCAATGATCGTTGCTCAGCCGAAAACCGGTAAAACAATGTTGTTGAAAGATATTGCAAACTCTATCGCAGCCAATCACCCAGAAGTTTATATGATGGTTCTTTTGATCGACGAACGTCCTGAAGAAGTTACCGACATGGAAAGAAGTGTGAATGCAGAAGTAATTGCTTCTACATTTGACGAAGCTGCAGATAAACACGTAAAAGTGGCTAACCTTGTTTTAGCGAAAGCTCAGAGAATGGTAGAATGTGGCCATGATGTGGTGATTCTTTTAGATTCAATTACAAGATTAGCGAGAGCTTACAATACCGTAACTCCTGCTTCTGGAAAAGTACTTTCTGGTGGTGTTGATGCAAATGCTCTTCACAAGCCAAAAAGATTCTTCGGAGCTGCAAGAAAAATTGAAAACGGAGGATCGTTAACGATTATCGCAACCGCTTTAATTGATACAGGTTCTAAAATGGATGAAGTTATTTTTGAGGAATTCAAAGGTACCGGAAACATGGAGCTTCAGTTAGACAGAAAAATTGCGAACAGAAGAATTTATCCTGCCATCGATTTGGTTTCTTCAAGTACAAGAAGAGACGATTTATTGCTTGATGAGGTAACTTCACAGAGAATGTGGATTTTCAGAAAGTATCTTTCAGAAATGAATCCTATCGAAGCAATGGAATTTGTCAACAAAAACATCAGAGGAACTTTAAATAACGAAGAGTTCTTGATGTCGATGAACAGATAATAAAGTATTTTACTTTAAAAATATAAAAGCAGTCAAAATTTTGACTGCTTTTTTTGTTAACTCCTTTTAACCCATTCGTTATGAATTTTTCGGAAGCGGATAAATCTTGGCATACAATCGTTACCGGTAATGTTCTTACATTTCTGATAATAGATAATTGCCTTTTCGCCCGATTTGTCGATGATGGGTCTGCTTAAAGTGATTTTGCCAAGAAATTCGCCATTTTCGCTTGGTTTTTCTACCTTCTCATAATTTTCAGGGAATTTTATTTTAGTTAAATCTAAACTTGTTGCTTTTAAATTTTCTTTTGCGGGAACAATGCTGTCTAATTCTAAAAGAGAACGGTATACGTTACTTTTCGCAGAAGAAGCTTCGATGCTGTCGGAAATAGCAAACTCAAATTTTCTTCTCATTGCAATTGCGTCCTCAATTATTTTTGCATCTTTTTCATTCATTGTTCGGTTTAAATCAATTCCGTTATTGGCGGCAATTTCATTCATTTCATCCTGTGAAAGATAGGTCATTCCGTATGGCTTTAGAATTTCGCTGACTGATTCATTGAGTAAAGCGTATTCATCTTTAGAAATACCGTCTGAGTTACAGCTTATCAATAATAAAAATAATGTGGAGATTGTATAAATTTTCTTCATAACGACAAATTTAAAAAAATAATGGATTTATCAACATTTAGGCACCTTTTTGTTATTATCAATGTTAAAGATTTATTAAAGTAATCTGCAATTTTTGATATTGGCTTGAATATTGGCTAACTTTGAGTCATAACATTAAAAATAAACTTATGTCATTTGAATTACCAAAATTAGGATATGCTTACGAAGCTTTAGAGCCAACAATTGATGCAAAAACAATGGAAATCCACCATTCAAAACATCACCAAGCGTATGTTGATAACTTAAATAAAGCAATCGAAGGAACTGATCTTGAAGGATTATCTATCGAAGAGATTTGTAGAACAGGTGTTGAAAAACCAGCGGTAAGAAATAACGGTGGTGGTCACTTCAATCACTCTCTTTTCTGGGAAATCTTAACTCCTGGAGGAAGCAAAGAGCCTGTAGGAAGCGTAAAAGCTGCAATCGAAAATTATGGTGGTTTTGAAAAATTCAAAAATGATTTTTCTGAGGCTGCTAAAACAAGATTTGGTTCAGGATGGGCTTGGTTAGTGAAAAATGAAGACGGATCTGTTTCTGTAACTTCTACTCCAAACCAAGACAACCCATTAATGCCTGTTGCTGATGCAAAAGGAACTCCAGTTTTAGGATTGGATGTTTGGGAGCATGCATATTACTTAAACTATCAAAACAGAAGACCTGATTATGTATCTGCGTTCTTCGATGTTGTAAACTGGGATAAAGTAGAAGAATTATTCAACAAATAATCTTTAGATTACTTCAAATAAAAAAGGTTCAGAAATTTTCTGAACCTTTTTTGTTATCTGAATGTGTCGCTTGCGCTCAATCCATTCATTCTCAGTTTATACTTCCAATTAACATAGGCAAAAACCTGATATAATTTGTACTCAAATTTAATTCCGTATTTCTCTCTTGAGTCATAATCTATTGAAGATTCAATGATATTACGATATCTTCCCGACATGAAATAAGAATTCCACTCATTGACCAAAATTGCATTTCTACTTTTCAAGTTAGCTTCAGTATACTGATTTATTGGTCTTGCAATAGCATTCATAAAATAATCAAACTGAGTGTCGATTACAATCAGATCCCATTCTCCATCATCGTTTTTTGATGGTTTCATTGCAGAATTTTCCTTTTCGTTTTTAGGATTATTCTGAGCAAATGAATGTAATGGAATAAGAACTGTAAATAATATGATGATTAAATTTTTCATAATGAGTGATTTACACAAAAAAAGCACTCCAAATAGAGTGCCTTGTTTTATTTTTTGATGTATTCTTTCTGAAGAACCGATACAGCCGGGAAGTGGTCACTGTAACCACCGGTGAATCTGTCACCATCCCAAGAACGAAGCGGATAACCTTTCCATTGTCCTTCTTTATTAACTAAATAAGATGGAGCATAAATTTCTGCTTTAAAAATACTGTAAGTAGGAGTCAATTTTTCTTTTGAATATAAATTCTGAGAAACGATAATCTGATCAAATAAATTCGGAGCGTCTCTATAGGCTAAAGAAGCAACTCCTGCTTTATATAATTTGTACATTAAATTATAATAAGGAGTTTTATCAGATAGATCTTCAGGATTTTCTACTGCACCAAGATGTTTTTTCAAACTCGGGCTTACCGGATCGTCATTGTAATCACCCATTGAAATTAATTTAATTCCGGGATATTCTGCAGATAATTTATCCATTTCACCTTTTAAAACGGCTGCAGCTGCATTTCTTCTTGGTTGAGAAGCTGCTTCACCACCACTTCTTGAAGGCCAGTGATTCATGAATACTGCAATTTTTTCACCATCCAAAAGTCCGATTGCTACCAAAACATCTCTTGTGTATTGTCTTTTTCCGTCTTCATTGTAGATTTTTATTTCTTTAGTATAAGTATTTTGAACTACAAATCTGTTTTTCTGATAAATTATTGCAATGTCAATTCCTCTTGCATCATAAGAATTGTAATGTACAATTCCATAATTGCTTTTTGCTAAAACAGGTTGCTTAATAAGGTCTTCAATTACCTGTCTGTTTTCTACCTCAATTAAACCACAAATTGCAGGGTTGTCATTAGTATACTGTCTTCCAAGCTCAGAAATTACCTTTGCTTCGTTAGCTAATTTTTGGTTATAGTATTTTGTTCCCCATCTTTTCGGGCTGTTTGCCGTGAAGTCGGTAGCTAAAATTTGATGACGAATTACTTTTTTTCCTACTAAAAGCTCATTGCTCCATTCTCCTTTGTAATCTTCTGTAGTTTCTAAAAACTTTAGAGAATCGATAGGTACGCTTCTATGGAACTTAGGATTAGAAAAAGGAAGTGTTCCGTCAATATAATCTGCAGATGCAATGGTATCCCAAAGGTTTTCTACATTCAGGAAAGCTACGGCTGCTCTTTTAACTTGTTTCTGCTGAGAAAAACCAAAATTAAAACACAATACCGCAAAAATGATAAGATATTTTTTCATGTTTTTAAAATATTCAAAAAATTGAGGGGCTAAAATTACAACTTTTAAAATCATTTAGAGATTAAATTAATCTTAAGAAGCATTTTTGAATTAAATCATAATACGGACTTTTTATTGAGAGTATTATTAAGTGTTAAGAATAATTAATAGAATAAAGTACTAAAAATGTTTTAGTTAATGAAAATAATCCTAAATTTGTTGCCCCTTAAATAAAGAAGGTGTTAAAAACTAAGTTATTATGATTAAAAAACTATCCCTAATCTCTTTGTTTACACTATTACCTGCATCGTATTATTATGCGCAAACAACTGTTTATGCGTACGTTAAAGGTCAAGACGGTAAACCGGTAGAGAGAGCAGAGGTTGATCTTGAACAATCTGTTGATGATGTAACTGCCGACAAAATCGGTTACTTCCAGTTTGTAGATTTAAAGCCAGGACATTATCTTATTACAGTTACAAAACCAAATTTTGAATCTAAGATTTTAGAGTTTGATGTGACAGCCGATGAGAAAAGAAAAGACTTAGGTGTTATTGTGCTAAACAATAGTTTGGGAACAGATGCCGGAGTTGTTGTGATTGATGACTCTGCAACTGATACCGAAGACGGAGGTTCTTCAATGCAACCTACAGTAGGGCTTTTGAGTTCAGGTAGAGATGCATTTCAAAATGTTTCTGCTTTTGAATTGGGAGCATATTGGTTCAGACCGAGAGGGGTAGATAACCGTTTCGAAGACGTAATGTTTAACGGTGTTTCGATGTCTAAAAATGATGATGGAAGAATCGACTTCAACAACTGGGGCGGTTTAAATGATGTAACAAGATATCCTTATGAAAATGTGGATAACATTACCCCTTCAGAATATGCTTTTGGTAACTTGGGAGGTGTTGCTTATTACAATACAAGAGCTTCTTCTTACAGAAAACAGACCTCTTTAGCTTATTCATTTACGAATAGAAGTTATTTGCACAGAGCAATGGCAACTTATTCTTCAGGAATGACTAAAAATGGATGGGCATTTACAGTTTCTGGAAGTAAAAGATGGGGAGATCAGGCAATCATTGATGGAGTTTATCAGGATGCTTATGCTTATTTTGCGGCAATTGAGAAAAAATTCAGCGAAAGACACTCTATTAACTTCACTGGTTTCGGTTCTCCTACTTATAGAGCTTCAAACTCACCAAATACTCAGGAAGTTTATGACATTATGGGGAAAAATTACAACTCATATTGGGGATGGCAAGATGGTGAAAAGAGAAACTCAAGAATCAGAAAAGTATTCGAACCTATGTTTATGCTTACTGATTATTTGAAAATCGGTAAAAATTCAAACTGGATCAATACTGTTTCTTACCAAATCGGAAGCGATGCAAGAAGTAGACTAGATTGGTTCCATGCATCAGATCCAAACCCTACTTATTACAGAAAATTACCAAGTTACGGTCTTTTAACAGCTGATGAATTCAGAGCTCAGTCACAAATCGATTGGAATAGTCTTTATCAGGCAAACTACCTTAACAACCAAAATATGGATGGTTCTAAAAGAGGAGCTGTTTATACAATTGTAGAGGATGTAAACAGAGATAAAACGTTCAACTTTGCTTCTCACTTTGATACAAGATTAAAAGAAAACTGGAAATTAAATGTTAACTTTAATTATCAGAATTTAAGATCAGATAACTTCAGAAGGGTTAAAGATTTATTAGGAGCGAATTATGCTAATAATCTTAATGCATTCAATAACGATGTGCAATACAATACGGATGATACAAATACACAAGTAGGAGTAGGAGACAGAACACAATATTCTTATGAACTTTTGAAAGATCACTATTCATTAAATGTTTCTACAGAAGTAGATTTCAACAAATTTAATGTTGTAGCATCTATCTTTAGTTCTTACTCAGAATCTCAGAGAGATGGTGATTACAGAAGTGGAATTACTGCTTTTAAAGATAATTCAAAAGGAAAAAGTGCAATCTATGATGCTTTGGATGCAGGTATTAAAGGTAAAGTTACTTACAAGATCAATGGTAAAAACTTTATTGTTTACAACGGTGCATTCTTTAGCTTAGCTCCTACATTGAATGAATTGTATATCAATCCGAGAGCGGTAGATTATTTGACTCCAGGAGTTAAAAACCAAATCATTAACTCTAATGATTTAAGCTATATTTTAAGAAGTCAAGTTCTTAAATTAAGAATTTCAGGTTATTATACTACCATCAGCAATTCTACAGAAATTTCAAGGTATTATGCTGCAGTAAGTGATCAGACAGGATCAGTAAATACTTTGATTAATGAGGCAATGACCGGAGTTGATAAAAGATATATGGGTGCAGAATTAGGTTTTGATGTAAAAATTACTCCAACATTAAATGCCACCGGAGTTGCAAGTATTGGAGAATACAAGTATACAAACCGTCCTTATGTTTACTCTTTTGATGACTTAAATAACTTTAGAAGTTATGGTAAAGCAAATGTGAAAGATTATAAAGTAGCAGGTACTCCTCAAAAAGCATTTTCATTTGGTTTAAAATATAATTCGCCTAAATATTGGTGGGTAGGTGCATCAGCAAATTATTTGATGGATCAGTATCTTGATTTTTCAGCATTAAATAAAACGGCTTCTATGTACACTGATCCAGGAACAAACGATCCTTATACTGGTGTTACTCCTGAGCTTATTCAACAGTTAACAAAGCAGACAAAATTTGATGACCAGTTTATGTTAAATGCTAACGCAGGAAAATCTTTCCTTCTAGGTAAATACAGAATGGGAATCAGTGTATCTGTAAATAATATTCTGAATAACAGGAATTATGTGACTGGAGGTTTTGAGCAAGGTAGGGCAGCAAACTTCCCGCAAGTTCTTGAAGAGTCTCAGAGACAAACACCATATTTTGGACCAAAACTTTGGTATGACAGAGGAACTACTTTCTTTACAAATGTTTATTTAAGATTCTAAAACAAGGTAATAATGAAAAAATATAATTCAATTTTAAAGTATATTTTCGTGATGATTGCAGCGTTGGTAATTACCGGTTGCGTACACGATGATAAATATAATGAGCCCAATCTTGATGGCTATCAGTGTGCAGATCTTACTGCGACAATGACGCTTACTCAACTGAGAGCAAAATATACAACCACATCTTTCACTTTTCCAGATAATTCTACTGATATTGTAGAAGGATACGTTTCGTCAACTGATGAAACAGGAAATATTTACAAAACAATTTACATTCAGGATAAGCCTGAAAACCCTACTCAAGGATTTGTGATCAGTGTAGATGCTGTAAGCACGTATACAAACTATCCTCAAGGTTCTAAAGTTTATATTAAACTTGCAGGTTTATCTTTAGGAACTTATGGTGGTGTTGTACAATTAGGAGTGAAAAATGGAACTGAAACTGCAGCAACTTCAGTATCAAGAATTCCTGAAAAACTTGTACCGGCAAAAATTTTCAGATCTTGTTCTGTTAGAGCGAATATAGTTCCTAAAATCATGACTTCTTTACAGATGGTTTCTGCAAACGATCAATATATCGGATGTTTAATTCAAATGGATAATGCTGAATTTGACAGCAGAATCTTATGTACAAATTATGCTCCAAACGGAGTTACGGTTGATAGACTTATCAGAGATAACAGTACAGCTACAACAAGAGTGGTGAGAAACAGTGGATATGCATCATTTGCAAATCAAACTCTTCCTTCAGGAAATGGTAAGTTTGTTGGTATTTACAGTAAATTCAACAGCACTTACCAAATGTATATCAACAAGGTTACAGATCTTGAGATGACTAAATTCCCAAGACTCGATGGTATTGCATCAAACCCTTGTGAATACAGTGATAATGGTTTAACTCAGAAAACAGTTGCAGAAGTAAAGCAATTGGCAACAAGCCCGCTTACTTTAATTACTGGTGATTTTGTTTTAAAAGCGAAAGTAACAGCTAATGATAAATCTGGAAACCTTTTCAAATATATTTATGTTGAAGATGCAACAGGAGGTATAAGAATCAATATCGATAAAGCAGACATGTTCAATGATCCTCGATTTATTGTAGGTAAAGAAGTTTATGTAAAGCTTAAAAACTTATATGTAGGAGCTGTTAACGGAGAGATCCAGTTGGGAGTTCCATTCAGTGGAGCAGTTGGCAGAATTGCTGAAGCAGATGTTTACAAATATTTCTTCGATTCTAAAAAAGCAATTACTGCAGTCACGGCTACTGAAAAAACAATCACTCAGTTTACAATGGCAGATGTTGGTAGATGGGTTAAGATTAAAGATCTTCAATTCATTGCAGGAGATTTAGAAAAAGTATACGCTTCCGGGCAGGTTACAAACAGAACTTTAGAAGACTGTTCAGGAAATAAAGTTTTATTAAGAACAAGTAACTTTGCTGATTTTGCAGGTCAGGTTATCGAATCTGGAAAAGGTGATGTTTATGGTGTTTTAAGTATATTTAATGGTACTTACCAATTATGGATCACAGATATTTTAGGTGCAGATTTAGATGATCCTAGATGTGATGGTTCAGTTTATGTACCGCTTGCAGTATTATACAAAGATGATTTCGCAGCAGGAGGTTTCGGATCAGATTGGACAACTGTTAATGTTGCAGGTACTCAAGTTTGGAATACTTCAAACCAAGGTAACGGAACCAATTATTATGCAGTGATGAGTGCTCCATTAAATAATCCCGCAAACGAAGACTGGTTGATCTCTAAAACAGTTAGTTTAGTTGGTAAAACTAAAGCGGCAGTAAGCTTTACATCTGATGTAAGATACGGCGGAAATGCTTTACAGGTTTATGCTACAGAAAATTATACAGGAAATCCTGCAACAACTACTTGGGTTCTTTTACCAGCTGCATTAGATACAAACAACGCAGCGTTTGGTGACTGGGTAAGTTCAGGAAATGTAGATTTATCAGCATTCTTAGGGAAAAATGTAAGAATTGCATTTAAATATACTTCAACATCTTCCGCGGCTGCAACGTGGGAAATTGATGATTTCAAAATTAAAGGTCAGTAATTAACTGATTTATTTAGATTTATAAAGAACCTGGCTCTTCATTGAGGCAGGTTCTTTTTTTATGTAGAGAATTTCCAAATAGATATTTTACTTAAAGCAGGCTTTATTCAGCATCAATTCTTAAATTTGTTGTTATGAATTATTTGGAAGCTTTAAGCAGAAGATATTCTGTGAAAAAATTCAACCCCGAAATGATTATTCCGCAAGATACCCTTCTCAATATTCTTGAGTCTGGAAAACTGGCGGCAAGCTCATTGGGACTTCAGCCTTATAAAATATTCGTAGTGGAAAGTCTAGAAATGAAGGAGAAGTTAATACCGGCTTTCTACAATCCTTCACAAATTTCTACATGTTCACATCTCATTATTTTAGTTTCAAAAAAAAATATTGAAGAGACATATCTTGATGGGTATTTTAGACACATCTCTGAAGTGCGTCATCAGCCTGTAGAAAGTTTAGATTTATTCAGAAATAGCATTACAGGTCATTTTGGAAGACAAGAACATGATGATATTTTAAACTGGGCAGAAAAACAATCTTATATCGTTTTAGCCAATTTAATGTATGCTGCAGCGATTGAAAATATTGATACCTGTCCGATGGAAGGTTTTCGACAAGATATCATTGAAGAAATTTTGAATATAGATTCTGAAAAAGAAAAAGTAACAGTTACTTTGGCTTTGGGGTACAGATCAGATGAAGATCAATTCCAACACATGAAAAAAGTAAGAAAACCAAACGAAAAATTGTTTAAATTTATTTAATTATTTAGACGATTGTCTTAAAGCAAGAATATGATAAAAGCGGATGTATTAGTGATTGGTTCCGGAATTTCCGGATTATCTTATGCCATAAAAGTTTCAGAACAATTCCCCGATGCCAAAATAATCATTGTAACAAAATCAGACGAAGACGAGAGCAATACCAAGTATGCTCAAGGTGGTTTGGCGGTGGTTACCGATTCTAAAAATGATAATTTTGAAAAGCACATCGAAGATACCATGAGAGCCGGCGACGGTGAAAACAAACGTGATGTTGTAGAAATGGTCGTAAGAGAAGCTCCTGCAAGATTTAATGAAATTGTAGAGTGGGGCGCCAATTTTGATAAAAAAAATGGTGAATTTGCTTTAGGAAGAGAAGGAGGTCATACCGAAAACAGAATTGTACATCACAAAGATATTACCGGTTTTGAAATTGAAAGAGCTTTGCTTCAAACGGTTAAAAACAGCCCGAATATAGAAATACTCGATCATCATTACGTAATCGATATCATTACGCAGCACCATGTTCCAGGAAAAGAATTAAATGAAGGTGAAATTAATTGTTATGGTGCCTATATTTTAGATGAAAAATCAAAATCTATAAAAAAAATCACTTCCAAGATTACGTTGGTAGCTACTGGTGGAGCAGGGCATGTTTATAAAAACACAACAAACCCTACCATTGCAACCGGAGACGGAATCGCTTTCGTTGCTCGTGCAAAAGGGAAAGTGACGAATATGCAATATTATCAGTTTCATCCTACTGCTTTGTATAGCAAAATCGATGGAATGTTGTTTTTAATTTCTGAGGCAGTTCGTGGTGATGGAGCAAAATTGAGGACCAAAAGAGGGGAGAAGTTTATGCAAAAATATGATGAGAGGGAAGAATTGGCTTCTAGGGATATTGTTGCAAGAGCTATCGACGCAGAAATGAAAATCACAGGTGATGAATATGTTGGTCTTGATTGTCGTGAAATGAACCAACAAAAGTTTCTAGAACATTTTCCCAATATTTATAAAAAATGTAAAAGTGAAGGTGTTGACCCTTTTACTCAGCTTATTCCTGTTGTTCCGGCATGTCATTATCTAATGGGAGGAATTGATGTAGATAAAGATGGGCAATCTTCATTAAATAATTTATTTGCTGTCGGAGAATGTACCAATTCCGGACTTCATGGAGCAAACAGACTGGCTTCAAACTCTTTATTGGAAGGTTTGGTTTTTGGCCACAATGCAGCAATGAAAACAGTAGAATTATTAAAAGAAAATAATTTTAATTTTGATGATTTAAAAGCTGTTCCCGAATGGAATGAAGAAGGAATGAAAATTATTGACGAAATGGTCATTGTGTCTTACCTTAGAAAACAGCTCCAAGAAATGATGAGCAATCTGGTAGGAATTGTAAGAAGCAATAACAGGCTGAAAATGGCATTGCAGAAACATGCAGAAATTGCTGCTGCCGTTGACGAAATTTATCATTACTCTATCCTCTCGCCGCAACTTTCAGAATTAAGAAACCTTACAACAGTTGCACATCTGATTATCACCCAATCGATGGAAATGACTCAAAATAAAGGTGCATTTTATAATAAAGATTTAGTTCAAGCATAAAAATCAAGCAATAATGCTAGAAAAAAGCAATGAACAATACATAAGTTGGATTTTAGATTTAAAACAAAAAATTCAGCAAAGCCAAATCAAAGCGGCAATTCAGGTAAATTCTGCTCTGATAGAAATGTATTGGGATTTGGGGAAAGAGATCTCTGAAAGAAATTTTGAAAATAGCTATGGTTCAGGTTTCTTTTCGCAATTAAGCAAAGATCTACGTACAGAATTTCCCGAAATAAAAGGTTTTTCTGAGAGCAATTTAAAATACTGTAAAAGATTCTACTTATTTTATAATCAGGATGATGAAAATCGTCAACAACTTATTGACGAATTGAGTGATCAGATTTTTCTTGTTCCGTGGGGGCATCATGTCACATTAATAACAAAATGTAAAGACCCGAAAGAAGCTCATTTTTATATTAAAAAAACGATAGAAAATGGTTGGAGCAGAGCAGTTTTGCTCAATATGATTTCAGGAAAACTTATTGATACGCAAGGAAAGGCAATTACCAATTTTTCCAAAACGCTCCCTGATTATGAAAGTGATTTAATTCGTGAAACGCTCAAAGATCCCTATATTTTTGATTTCATTAATGTCACAGAGAGCTATAAAGAAAGAGAGCTAGAGAATGCTTTGGTAGAAAATATCTCAAAATTTTTAATTGAGCTTGGAAGTGGATTTGCTTTTGTAGGTAAGCAAGTTCAAATATCTGTAGGCAATCAGTCATTTTTTATAGATTTGCTTTTTTATCACATCAAACTGAAAAGATATGTTGTAATAGAATTGAAAACCGGACATTTCGAACCGGAATTTGCAGGGAAGCTCAACTTCTACGTCACAGCGGTCGACAAGCAGATGCGGGACGAAAATGACAATGCCACTGTGGGAATGATTATCTGTAAAGACAAAAATAAAATTATTGCAGAATATTCTCTTACCGATCTGCATAAACCTTTAGGGATTTCTTCTTATGAACTTAAAAAAATATTACCCGAAAATTTAAGATCACATCTTCCATCAATAGAAGATGTTGAAAAAGAATTAAAAAAATTACAATAATGAAAAGACCAAGCTACGCTACAGATAAAGTTTTAAAGCAGTTCATAAAAAATGCTTTAGAAGAAGACATTCAGGATGGAGATCACTCTACTTTGTCTACAATTCCTAAAGATCTTCAGCAAAGTGCAAAACTTTTGGTAAAAGAAAACTGTATTTTGGCAGGCGTTGAGCTGGCTGAAATTATTTTTAAAACTTTTGATAAAAATTTAGTAGTTGAAAATTACATTAAAGACGGTGACGTTGCAAAAGCAGGCGACATCGCTTTTATTGTAACAGGAAGTGCTAGATCAATTCTTTCAACGGAAAGATTAGTTCTCAATTGTATGCAGAGAATGAGTGGGATCGCTACATTAACTCATGATTGGGATTCTAGATTAATCGGTACAAAAACAAAACTTTTAGATACGCGAAAAACCACACCTAATTTCAGAGTTTGTGAAAAATGGGCAGTTGCTATCGGTGGCGGAACCAATCATAGATACGGTTTGTACGATATGATTATGTTGAAAGACAATCATATAGATTATAACGGGAGCATTACCAACGCCGTAAAAATGGCAAAAGACTATGTGAAAAAGTCGAAGAAAAAACTGAAGATCGAGGTCGAAACCAGAAATCTTGAAGAAGTACAGGAAGCGATCAATGCAAAGGTTGATAGAATTATGCTCGACAATATGGATGTTGCCACAATGAAAAAAGCAGTTAAGCTAATCGATGGCTCTTGTGAGAGCGAAGCTTCTGGTGGAATTACAAGAGATCAGCTGAAAGATATTGCTACCACAGGAGTTACTTTTATCTCTGTAGGAGCGCTTACTCATTCTGCTAATAATATCGATTTAAGTTTAAAAGCTGTTATGTAAAACATTATATTTTTAATAAAAACAAAGGTATTTTGTTAAAAATTAAATAATATGATTTTTTTCACCCCATAATTCGATTTTTGTATTTTGTTCTGAAAATCAGCAAATTAAGCTTTGTTAAGAATAGTTAAAAATTAACATTCAGTTAATAATAGTTAAATTTTATTTGTCGAATTTTGCATAAAATTTAATTCTAACTATTACTTACGATTATGAAATTAATCAACAAATCGATGCTAACTGTGATGATCTCACTTTCTACAGCTAGTGTTTATTATGCACAACAGGTTAAAGATACCGTTAGGGACGAAAGATCCAAGGATATTGAAACTGTTGTACTTACAGGTGTTGCCGATCTTGCTAAAGATAGAAAAACACCGGTTGCTGTTTCTACAATTAAAGAAGCACAAATTGTTGAAAGATTAGGAAATCAAGAATTTCCGGAAATCTTAAAATCCACACCATCAATTTATGCTGCAAAAGGCGGAGGAGGTTTTGGTGATGGTCGTATGAATATCCGTGGTTTCGATACCAATAATACTGCTGTAATGATTAACGGTGTACCTGTAAATGGTATGGAAGACGGAGCTGTTTATTGGAGTAACTGGTTAGGTCTTTCAGACGTAACTTCTGCAATGCAGATTCAAAGAGGTTTAGGATCTTCTAAATTAGCAATTGCTTCTGTAGGGGGAACAGTAAACATCGTAACAAGAGCTGCTGACAAGAAAAGAGAAGGAAATGTAATGCTTGGTGTTGGTAATGATGGTTATTTAAAAACTTTATTTTCATACAATACTGGTAAATCGGATAAAGGATGGTCTACATCATTCTTAATGTCGAGAACTGCAGGAGCTACTTATATTGATGGGTCAGATTTTGAAGCATATAACTATTATTTTGCTTTAGGTTATCAGCCTAATGAAAAGCACGATTTCCAATTTACTTTTACAGGAGCACCACAATGGCACATGCAGAACTTTCAAAGTTCAATCGCAAACTTCATTAAATATGGTGAAGATGGTGAGCCAAATAGAAGATACAACTCAAACTGGGGTTATATGAATGGAGATATAATGTCTCAATCAATCAACTTCTATAGCAAGCCTGTTGCCTCTGTTAACTGGGATTGGAAAATTTCTGAAAGATCAAAATTATCTACTGTTATTTACGGATCTTGGGGTAGAGGTGGTGGTACCGGTGTTATCGGTAGTGTCAATGGTACAAACATCAACAGTTTAGGTAAAACATCAGATGGTTTAATTAGATTTGATGATATTGCTAGATGGAATCAAGGACAGAATGTAATTTGGGATCCTAACGTAGCAAATAATACAGGTGTTAACAAAATCAACACAACTCCTGGTGTAGCAACAAGAACAAATGGTCTTGTTAGAAGAGCAAGTATCAACTCTCACGACTGGTATGGTTTGCTATCTAATTTCCAACATAAAATCAATGAAAACTGGAATTTTTCAGGAGGTATTGATTTGAGATATTATTATGGATATCACCCAGGAGTTTTAACAGAACTTTGGGGTAATAACAAATATATTGAGAAAGATAACATGAATATTCCTGGTGGATACGATGTTACTTTAGTTCAAAACCCTGCTCCTTCTGCGAATCCTTTTGTAAAGTCTGTAAAAGATCAAAATCAGATTGTTTATAGAAACTATGATGGGCAAGTTCTTTGGGGAGGTGTTTTCGGACAATTAGAATATTCAAAAGATAAAATTTCAGCATTCATTCAAGGTTCTGCTTCAGAGCAAGGATACAAAAGAATTGATAACTGGTTAAAAGATGGTGCTATTCAACAAGGGCAGGTTGTTACTCAAAAAACAGATACTAAATTCCTTTTTGGATTCAACGCAAAAGCAGGAATTAACTATAATATAGATGAGCAACACAATGTTTTTGCAAACGTCGGTTATTATTCTAAACAGCCACTTTTTAACTCAGTTTATAATGCACCACTTGCTGCTGCTTCAGGTACTAATCCCTTAGTTAATACGCCGGATGGTAGAGCACAGGGAAGTCAGCAAATTGTAAATCCATTATTAACTAATGAAAAAATTGCTTCTGCAGAATTAGGATATGGTTTCAGAAGTAAAATGTTTACTGCAAATGTAAACCTTTACTACACTTCTTGGAAAGACAGATATCAGAGATTTACGAACTTACCAAATATTCCAATCAACCCTACTTTACCTGCAACAGGTACAAATGTATATACAAGACCTTTTGCTAATTTAACAGGGATTGAAGAAATTCACATGGGAGTAGAATTTGAGGGAACATTAAAAGTAACTGATTATTTATCTTTCAACGGAATGTTTTCAATCGGTAATTGGGAATACAAAGGTAATCCTAATGGAACTTTATACGATGAAAACGGAACTCCAATTAGCTTTAATGGAAATACAGAAGTGAGCTTTGCTTTAGATGGAGTAAAAGTTTCCGATGCTGCTCAAACAACGGCTGCTTTAGGATTTACACTAAAACCAGTAAAACAACTTAGTGTATTTGCAAACTGGAATTACTATGATAACTATTATGGGCTAATCAATTTCGCTGATGTATATGTAAGACCTAATGGAACTACTACCAATAATGGAACTAAAGGGGCTTTAGAGTATCCAAGTTATAACTTGTTTGATCTAGGTTTATCTTACACATTTAATGTAGGTAAAAACCAAAGATTAGTACTTACAGGTAATGTTTATAACTTATTTGATACTACATATATTTCTGATGGTAAATCTTCTACGCACGTTAAAGATTTAGCAGACTTCAAAACTGCAACCAATACAGATGCACAAGCACAAGCAGCATATAATACTTATATTAATAATCCGCAAAACTTCTACAAAGGTTTAGATACAAGTAATACTGTTTATTTCGGTTTCGGTAGAACTTGGGCGGCGTCTATTGCATTCAAATTCTAATAATTTAAAACTTATTACATATCAAATCCCAGCTTTATCGCTGGGATTTTTTTATATTTGTATACTTTAAAAATAGAAAAAATAGAAGTATGGATTTTTACAAGATTTTATTGAGCGCTCATAAAGGATTTGCCTATTTGGAACTCGGATTAACAGCACTATTCATCGTCGCTTTATTAACCGTAATGTTCGGATATAGCGGGAAAGTAAACAAGTTACTGAAGAAAGTTACTTTATTTACAATGATCTTCTTCCACGTTCAGTTTACACTTGGAGTAATTATGCTAATAACATCTCCAGGCTTAAAAGTTGTTTTATCAGCTGGAACATTAATGAGTGATGCGTATTCAAGATTTCAATATGTAGAACATCCATTTTCTATGTTAATTGCTGCAGTTTTGATGACCATCATCAACAAAAAAGTAAAATCTAATGATACCATTTCTTTAGGAATTGTAATCATGGGATTGATTGCAGTAGGTTTATTTGCTTTTGCATTTCCATGGACAAGAGTCTTTGGAGCTTAATTATATTAACTTAATTTTTTTAAACAACAATGAAAGTAGCTGTAGTAGGTTCAACAGGAATGGTTGGACAAGTGATGCTTAAAGTTCTCGAAGAGAGAAATTTCCCTGTAACAGAATTAATTCCGGTAGCTTCGGAAAGATCTATTGGTAAACAGGTGAAGTATAAACAGGTAGATTATACTATCGTAAGCATCGACGACGCTATAGCTGCCAAACCTGATATTGCAATTTTCTCTGCAGGAGGCGATACTTCTTTAGAATACGCTCCCAAATTTGCTGAAGCAGGAATTACCGTAATCGATAATTCTTCAGCTTGGAGAATGGATCCAACTAAAAAATTAGTTGTTCCGGAAATCAATGCTGATGTTTTAACAAAAGAAGACAAAATTATTGCAAATCCAAACTGTTCTACCATTCAGTTGGTAATGGTTTTAGGTCCATTGAATAAAAAATACGACTTAAAAAGAGTCATTGTTTCTACCTATCAGTCTGTAACAGGTACAGGAAAAGCTGCTGTAGATCAGTTGAACGGAGAGATCAGCGGAGACGATTCTGTAGCTAAAGTTTATCCTTATCAGATCTTCAAAAATGCATTGCCACATTGTGATGTATTTTCGGATGATGATTACACTAAAGAAGAAATTAAATTAATGAAAGAGCCTAAAAAGATTTTAGGTGACGATACATTCAATTTAACGGCAACTGCAGTAAGAGTTCCTGTACAGGGAGGTCACTCTGAAAGTGTAAATATCGAATTTGAAAACGAATTTGAATTGGATGAGGTAAGAAAAATCTTATCTGAAACTCCGGGAGTTGTAGTAATGGATAACGTAAAAAACAATGAATATCCTATGCCGTTCTATTCAGAAGGGAAAGACGAAGTTTTCGTCGGAAGAATCAGAAGAGATCTCTCACAACCGAAAACACTTAACCTCTGGATTGTAGCAGACAATCTGCGAAAAGGCGCTGCCACCAACGCAGTACAGATTGCAGAATACTTAGTAGCAAACAACTTAGTATAAACTAACAAAAAAGAAAAGAGTCTCCAAAAGAGATTCTTTTTTTTATCAAATAATTTTAAGTTATTGGTTTTAGTTGCTGGTTTTAATAAGCCCTGAAAGGACGACTTAACAAAGGATAGGATAGAGTCCTATCAAAAAAACAACGGTTTACCAATATTAATGGTTCAGATAAATAATGAACATTAAATATCAAGACAAAAAATGGCAACAAAAAATATCAATAAAGACAAAATAGGCTTCCAGAAAATCATTGCCGTTTTCGGAATCATTTTATTCATCGGGAAAATCATCGCGTGGAAACTCACAGATTCCGATGCTGTGTTTTCTGATGCTATGGAAAGTATTGTGAATGTTATCAGTGCTTTTATGGGACTGTATTCTTTGCATTTGGCATCAAAACCAAAAGATGAAGACCATCCTTACGGGCACGGAAAAGTAGAATTTGTCACCTCCGGAATTGAAGGAGCATTGATTGCCATTGCAGGGGTAATGATTATTTATGAAGGGATCAACAGTTTAATAACAGGTAAGGTTTTAGGACAGTTAGATTGGGGAATTGCCATTATTGCAGTGACGGCGATTGTTAACTATATTTTGGGCTATATTTCAGTTAAAAAAGGGGAAAGAGAAAACTCTTTGGTTCTCATATCATCAGGAAAACATCTTCAGTCAGATACAATTACCACTTTGGGAGTGGTGATCAGTTTAATCATCGTGTACTTCACCAAAATCTATTGGATTGACTCTGTTGTTGCCTTAATATTCGGTTTCTACATTATTTTCGTAGGCTACAAAATTGTTAGAAAATCGCTTCGTGGAATTATGGACGAGCAAGACCCTGAACTTCTAAACAACATTATTGATCTTCTCGAAAAAAACAGAAAAATAGAATGGATTGACATTCACAACATGAAAATCCAGCAGTTTGGTTCGTCACTTCACATCGATGCGCACATCACTTTGCCATATTATTACAGCCTTCGTGAGGCACATAATCAAATGGAACAGGTAATACTTCTTTTAGCCAAAAACACCAAACGTACCGTAGAATTCAATTTCCATATGGATGATTGCAAGACAATTTCTTGCCCGCTTTGCCAGATTATGGACTGCCCTGTACGAAAACAACCATTTGTAAAAAGAGTAGAATGGACGGCAGAAAATGTAACAAGAGTCGAAAAACATACCGTCGATTAGTTTTTTTTAGAAGCTGTTTCCCGCTCTACGCTCATACTCCTCACACAGCCGCTTTTCCATCTCTTGTTGCGGGGTAACCGCTGCGATCGGGGCTATAAAAACTCAAACCTAACAGGTTTTAACTATGTATAAAAAATTGTGTTTACGATGATGTAGTCAAGAATAGTTGCTATTTTTTACGAGAATAATTCGCCTACTTATTGAATTTATAAAGAATCATCCGTATAAATTCTAATAAAAACACTCCGTAGGAGTGATATCTGTGTAGCAAAAATTAAAATGAATAAAACATGGCGCTCCGTAGGAGCGCTATCTTAATATTTAAGATTTCTTTTAAATTAATTTGAATTCCTCAACATCATTTGCTTTCTATAATAAAACAAAGGAATAATCAAAAGCAGAATCAAAGGTTGTATTACAAACCTTCTCATATAAAAAGAGAAAAGATAACCAATATCAAACCTATCTGAAATACAAAACAGGTAGATAGGAAACGTAATCACGAAAATAATCGAAATTAAGACCGCTCCTTGAACTGTCCATTCCTTATTTTTAAATAAAAAATGAATGATAACACATGAAAAAAATAGGTTTAAAACAAACCTGAAAATATGACTGATAATCAGTTTTTCCCATTCAAATTCAGGAAAAGGAATATCTTTATTGCCTTCGTGGAAAAAATTCAAAAAAGGATCGTAGAAAATCTGGTCTTCCAGCATTCTTACTCCAACGAGTCCGAAAACTCCAACGATAACCAGAAACCAATTAAGAATTTTCATTTTTCAAAGCAAAAAATTTAATCCAGACTAACCAAAGTACAACTACGCTTCCATAAATCACGGCTGGAAAAACATAATCATGTCCTATTTTGTTGTATTCATGATAATCACGAGAAATAATATTGAGCCCGACTATTCTCAAAACATTCATAATATAAAGTATTAAAAGACTTATCGCTATAAAAACGAAAGTTTTAGTTCCTTTATAAAATGCAAAAATAAACGCCACAAAAAGAATGATTACCGAGATTGCGTTACAGCCTTCCACCATTCTGGTAACATATACTTTATTTACGTAAAACCAAACCTGCTCTTTAGGAACATCATTGTACAAAAGAGTGGTGTAACCCATTTTGTTTTGAATGAAAGCTACATTCTCGGCGATAAAACGCGAATAAGGATCAAGACCTTGTTCTTTAAAACTGGTAAGATAAAACTGATACGCAAAAAGCAGCACCAAATAAATGATGATAAAGCGCAGCAGAATACCCAAAACAGGCTTAAAGTCTTTTAACATGCTGCAAAGATAGCAATTAGCACGTAAATTAGTATATTTGTTACCATATTATGACTTCTGAAAACGCAAAAAGATTTTTTGAAAACCATTTTGGCGAAAAATCAACTCAATTTGTTACGTTAGCTCAAAGCGGTTCTGCAAGGGTCAATTTTTTGGCTCAAAATCAAATCGGGAAATACATCATTACCTACAACGAGAATATTGCCGAAAATGAAAGTTTCCTGTATTTCTCAAAACTGTTTTCTGAATTGAATCTCAACACGCCAAGAATATTTTCTGTTTCAGACGATCGGAAAATATATATTCAGGAATTTTTAGGAGAAAAAACTTTTTCAGAAATCATTGCAGAAGAAGATTTGTCAGAAAATGTACAGACTTTGGTGAAGCAAACGCTCAAACAGCTTTTTGAACTTCAGGAAAAAACAAACGGAAAAATAGATTTCCACAAAACTTTTGAATACGAAAGTTATGATGAGCTTCCGGTAATGCATGATTTGTATTACTTTAAAAATTTCGTTGCTGATGTTTTAGAATTAGAATATCACAAATCATCTCTACTGAAAGAATTTAAAGAAATCATCAATCTGATAGAAAACCTTGAGCCGAAAGGCATCATGATTCGGGATTTTCAGGCAAGAAATATTATGGTGAATAATGAAAATAAAGTTTCTTTTATTGATTATCAGTCTGCAATGAAAGGTCCTTTAATGTATGATGTCATTTCATTTTTGTTTCAGGCTAAAGCCAATTTTCCTGAGAATTTCAAAAACGAAATGCTTGAATTTTATATTCAGCAGTTTGAAGATAAAGAAACTCAGTCTCAACTGAAAAATTCGGTAAAGCCAATTCAGATGATGAGGTTTTTACAGGTTTTGGGAGCTTACGGTTTCCGTGGACTGATTCAAAGAAAGCAACATTTCATTGCAAGCATCGATAAAGGCATTCAAAATATTACAGCATTTTCAGATAGTTGGGATGAGATGAAAAATTATCCCGAGCTGAAAAAAGTAATTGAACAAATGAGTTCTGAAAAAGTTAAATTTAAAATATTAGAAATATTAAAGGTAAATTAAACCATTAAGGATTAAGGTTGATTAAACTCAAGGTTTGTCATTCCGTAGGAATCTCAACTCTGAAAAGAATTAACTTCGCTTAGATTCCTACGAAATGACAAAGAGAATTTAAAACTTTAAAAAAAATATCACCTTAGTAATCAATCATCATTTATCAACAATCAATTATAAATAAACAAACATGCTACACATAGACATTCACAGTTTTTCATATAAAAAAGGAGGAATCCCTAAAGACGATTCAGGAAACGGAGGTGGTTTTACATTCGATTGCCGAGGAATTTTAAATCCGGGAAGAGTAGAAGAATATAAAATCCAGACCGGAAACGATATTGGAGTTCAGGAATATTTAGAAACAAAAACAGAAATGCCTCAGTTTTTAGAATTAATTAAAAACTTAGTTTCAATTAACATTGATAATTATTTAGGAAGAGGTTTTGAAAACCTGCAAATCAATTTCGGATGTACCGGAGGACAACACAGATCGGTTTATTCGGCCATTAAAATTGCTCATTTTATTGAAGAAAAATATGGTGATAAAGTAGAAATAAGTCTTCACCACGACGAGCAACACCAACTTAATCATAAGTAATGGGTGATGTGCAATAAGTAATATATTAGCTTCGCTATTATTATTATTTATTTACATGTTTTTAAATTACTCATTACCAATTATTTATTACCCATAATTTATGAAGGCATTAATTTTTGCAGCAGGAAAAGGCACCCGATTGAAACCTTTTACAGATCATCATCCTAAAGCTTTGGCTAAAGTGAATGGCGTTCCGCTTTTAGAAAGAAATATAAAATATCTCAAAGGTTTCGGGATTACTGACTTTGTGATCAATATCCATCATTTTGGGGATCAAATCGTTACGTTTTTAAAGAAAAATGATAATTTTGGCTGTAAGATTGAAATCTCCGACGAATCAGATGAGTTGTTGGAAACAGGTGGTGGTTTGATTTTTGCTAAAGAATTCCTCAATCATGGTGAAGACTTCCTGATTATGAATGCCGATATCCTTACCAAGATCAATATTGATGATTTTGTAAGCTATCACAAAGAAATTAAAGATTTTGCTACCTTAGCGGTTTCAGACAGAGAGAGTTCTAGAAAACTGTTGTTTAATGATGACTTGGTTTTAAGAGGCTGGCTGAATGTACAGACAGGAGAACAGCGTCTTGCAGAATTCAACAAGGGATTCAGACCTTTGGCTTTTAGCGGGGTGCATTGCATTAATCCTGTTATTTTTGACAAAATAAAAAGAAAGGGAAAGTTTTCTGTGATGGAAGAGTATCTGGATTTGATGCAGACTGAAAAAATTCACGGTTTTGTGCACGACAGCATTTTAGTTGACGTAGGAAGACCGGAGTCTGTAATTGAAGCAGAAAAATATTTTAAATAATTTGAATGAGAACTGAAGGAACAAGAGACGAAAGTTTAGAAAATACAGAATTAGATATCAACGAAACTAAACTACATAATAGTTTACGCGAAAAAACCTGGGACGAAACCATTACCAAAGACAGCTGGATGGTTTTCAAAGTAATGGCAGAGTTTGTAGATGGCTACGAAAAAATGGCAAGAATAGGACCTTGCGTTTCTATTTTCGGGTCTGCAAGATTGAAGCCTGAAAGTAAATATTACCAAATGGCTGTTGAAATTGCTGAAAAAATCACCAAAATAGGTTTCGGTGTAATTACAGGAGGTGGTCCCGGAATTATGGAAGCAGGAAACAAAGGCGCTTTCAATGCAGAAGGAAAATCAATCGGGCTAAATATCGACCTTCCTTTCGAACAACATTTTAATCCGTATATTAACAAACTGTATTCGCTGAATTTTGATTATTTCTTTGTAAGAAAAGTGATGTTTGTAAAATACTCTCAAGGATTTATTGTTATGCCGGGAGGTTTTGGTACATTAGACGAACTTACAGAAGCAATGACATTAATTCAAACCAATAAAATAGGACGTTTTCCAATTGTTTTGGTAGGATCTGAGTTTTGGGGAGGTTTGCTGGATTGGTTTAAAGCAACATTACTAAAAGAAGGAATGATTTCTGATGGTGATCTTGATCTTTACCGTGTGGTAGATAGCGCAGACGAATCGGTAGCTCACATTAAGGCTTTTTATGACAAGTACTCTGTGAACGTTAACTTTTAATTGGCATCAAATTTGACCAAATATATTTAGCAATATGCTGTAAATCTATAAATTGAGATGAAAAAATTTTTATATATATCGGGTATTTTTACATTGATTATACTGATGAGTTTTTCTGTGGCAGACTTTTTCTCGTCCATGACAAAAGCAGATTATGTTGATGGTAGCAAAACGCTAAAGTTTACGATGAAAGTAAATACAAGCCATATTTCTGATGCGATTAAAATCAACAGAAATACTGCAGGATTTGAAGCTGAAGTAAAAAAATATGTAAATAATAACTTTGATGTATTTGTAAATGGTTCTCCTAAAGCCTTAACCTTTACAGGAAGTCAGGTAAGCGGAGAAACGGTTTGGGTGTATTTTGAAGCCGGAGGTATTTCTGATATTAATACTTTAAAAATAAAAAACACATTACTTTTGAGTGCATTTCCTAAGCAAATAAACCTAGTAAGCATTGCATATAAAGGAAACCAGAAAATGATGAATTTTCAGCGCGGAAAAGAGGTAAATGAAGTGTCTTTCTAAAAGAGATTTCTAATATGAATAATGAAACCATTGCTTTTGCAGTGGTTTTTTGGTTTTCTTATGATACTTAATAATTATTTGTAAAACTTTTTAATGAGAATTTTCAATACTGGAAGATAAACAAAGCCGTTTGACTACGTAATTTATTTCAGAAAGACAAAATTTAAAATCATAATGGGGTGAGAATTATATTTGAAGATAAATTAAGCTTTTTTAATTTCTTTTAATCGTTCAATAACTTAGATTATTTAGTATTAAAATTATACTAACGGATGACATTTAAATAAAAAAAGAATCCATCTCACGAATGAGACAGATTCTTTAAAATTAAGTATAGTTTGAAAAAAAAAATTATTCTCTGTTTTTTACAATAATCCAACCAGATAATTTTACCGGAGTTTTGGTTTTATTGTTTTCGTTCCATGTTACAGAATACCAGTAGCTTCCTGTAGGAACTTTTCTTCCATTTGCAGTTCCGTCCCATTTGTAATTATTGGTTTTGTCCCCCTGATGAATTTTTGCTCCGTATCGGTTGTAAACACTGAATGTTAAATCTATTTTACTTCCCAATGCAGAGTAATCTATCACATCGTTACGACCGTCTCCGTTTGGAGTGATTACGTTAATGATATTAGGAACCGTAACTTCAGTTTCCATTGGTTCGCAATCGTAAGAATCTTTCACAAAAATCTTGTGTACTCCTCTCGAAAGTCCTTTAAATACATTAGAAGCTTGCCAATTTACATTATCTAAAGAATATTGGTAAGCAGGAGTTCCACCATTAGCATAAACTGTAATTGTTGTTGCAGCGACATCAACTGATGTAATTACAGGTTGCTCCGAAGCAAATACTTTTACATTTTGAAGAGCAGTACAGTCTCCGGTTTTTAGCTTTACCCAATACGTTCCGACTCCAACGTTTGAAATAGTTTGAGTAGTTGCACCTGTGCTCCATTCGTAGCTATCAAAACCTGTTCCTGCATCTAATGTCGTTTTATCTTCTACGCAGATGATTTTATCTTTTAAAACTGTAGAATATACTGGTGGGATTACCGTTAAAGTCACCTTCGCAATTGCATAACATCCGTTTGCATTGGTTACTTTGATGTAAACTACACCATTTGGAGCAATGTAAGGATTAGTCGTGATTATTTCGTTGCTTCCGTTGATGGCATCTTGTAATGACGGATAATATTTTTTTGTTATTCCGGTCTGTGTGGTTACTGTCGCATTGGTAAGATTAAATGATCCCATTGAAACATTGTTTTCCAGGAAACATGATCTGAGAGTTGCATCGTTTACAACAACAACAACAGGGAAGTGGTTAAGAGTAATAACTGCATTATCTGTACATCCTTGTGGAGTAGTAACTTTTACATGAACTGTTGCTCCGTTTGCTGCAGGATAATTTGCCCAGTTTAGGATTTCACTAGTTCCTGCATTAAGGTTAGCAAGGGTAGGATAGTATCTTTTTGTAACACCCGGAAGTGTAGTTACAGCAGCGGTACTCAAATCGAAGTAAGCAAGTCCTGCATTGTTATTGTTACAAGCTGTTATCGTGGCATCATCTGCGGCAAACGGACTCGGATTTAAAACAATTCTTGCATCACCATTATCACATAACGTAGATGAAGGATCTTTTATAACCACAGAAATTGTAGTATTCCCAGAATATTGAAAATTTGTAGGAGTTGCAATAGGCGTAGAACTTCCTAAAACATAATAAGTGATGATATAGTTTCCAGGGTTGTTTACAAACTGATTGGCATAAGAAGTTAAATCTACAAATCCGTTTCCGGTTGCAGGGTTTGTACACACAAACGGAGTGATGCTGTTTTGTAAAATTGGAACTTTATCAATATATATTTTCGCATTTTTAATAGAATGTCTTGCACTTGCAGCTCCTGTTCCTGCAGAAAACCCAAAATATCCCTGAGTCATACCGATTGCACCACCAGAAGGAGCAAAAGAAGTATCTGTAATAAGCACGCCGTCTATTCTTATCTGGATTTTCCAGTTATTAATGTTACCTGGATCTACCTCACCATTTACTTCCACATGTTTATAATTAGCTCCTACAAAAGGTTGCGTAGGGTTTAGATCTGCAGAGTGGAAAGTACTGTTTGCCGTCATATTGTATTCAATATTTGGATTTCCGGCAGGTACATTGTTTGTACCATATAAAACGTGCACTTTACTCATCTGTCCTTCCGTAGAGTTATTGAATATATCGAATGCAACCATTAATCCGTTTGCGTTTGCGGGGATTCCAAGTCCGCCTCCGGTTGTAAATGTTGTTGGAGGATTAGAAAGATACCAGAATGTAAGACCGTCACCTCTTCCGTAAGCAGTCGTTCCGTTTCCGTCTATTCTGAAATCAAATTCAACTTTCCATTTATCACAATATTTAAGATTGATAGGGTCAGACAACTTAATTGCACCAAATTTACTGGTTTGGTCAGGAGTAAGCTGTACAAAATCTCCGGTTGCTGTCGCAGAAGGAACGATGTCCCATCCTGTTGTATTGATTACAGGTGTACCGGTGAGTTGATAAGTTTGGGCATCGATTTGAGTATTGAATATTGTTAGTATTAACAGAAAAGTGGTGAGTAAAAGTTTTTTCATACTTACTTTAATATTTATTATTTGGTAAAATTATTCGTTTTTTTTGTTTAAAATAAGGTTAAAAAGGTAAGGAAGTAGCTATTGAGTATTAAAAAATAATAACTGAATATAGTCTGCTTGCTGCTTATTATTGCTTTGTTGATGAGGCTTTTGAAATTTAAAAAGCACCACGTTAAAGTAAGTGGTGCTTTTATAGGATTACTCCCTATTTTTTACCAATACCCATCCGTCATATTTTGTCTGTGTATTGTTTTTGTCGTTTTCTGTCCAGGTTATAGAGTACCAATAAGTACCGGTTGACAATTTTTTACCTCCGGAAGTTCCGTCCCAAGTATAATTTCTTAGTTTGTCTGCTTGATACTTCATGTTTCCATATCTGTCATAGACTGTGAAGACAAGATTCTTCTTATAAGCAAGAGCTGAATAATCAATGAAGTCGTTCACATTATCGCCATTTGGTGTGATTGCATTGATAAGATTCGGAACTGTTACCTGAATGTGTGTAGGATCACAATTATAAAAATCTTTCACAAAAATTTTATTTTCACCTCGTGGAAGTCCTGTAAATACATTAGAATCTTGCCAGTTGATTCCATCTAAAGAATATTTATATGGAGCAACACCACCGGAAACATTCACGGTAATGGTATTGTTAGTAATATCTATGCTAGAAATGACTGGGTTTGTTGCTAGTTTTACAGTTACAGCCTGTAATGTGTAACAGCTTCCTGTTTTTAATCTTACCCAATAATCTCCCACTGCTATGTTTGAGATAGATGAAGTTGTAGCTCCTGTGCTCCATTCGTAACCATCAAATCCTGGACCTGCATCTAATGTTGTTCTGTCATCAATACAGATTGTTTTATCTTTTAAAACAGAAGATCTTACCGGAGGAATTACTTTCAGCGTTATTTTTTTAATAATATAACAGCTGTTTGTACCCGTTATTTTTACATAGACATCTGTAGATTGAGAAATGTACGTTATAGGAGTGACGATTTCGTTGGTTCCGGCTAATGCATTTGCCAAAGTAGTATAAAACTTTTTAGTAATACCAGCTTCAGTAGATACATTGGCTGTGGTCAGATTAAATAATGCTGCTGTTGGAGTTGCTTCAATAAAACATGATTCTAATATAGCATCAGTTGACACAGGCAAAGGATAGAATACAAGTGTAATCTCTGCATTTCCAGTACAGCCTTGAGGCGTAGTTACTTTTACATAAACCTTTCCTGGAGCCGAAACGTAAGCTGTAGGATTTGTGATTTCGTTAGTTCCTGCATTTAAATCGGCCAATGTTCTGTAATACTTTTTAGTAACGCCGGGAACTGCTGTCACATTCGCTGCAGAAAGGTCAAATGTCGCTGTGGAAGCACCGTTATTGTTACATGCAGAAAGTGTTCTGTTGGTTGCTGTAAACGGCGAAAGGGTAAGGATGATTTTTCCGTCCGGATTATCGCAAAGGATTGCACTATTATCTCTGATGATAACATTTACCGTTGTATTAGCATTAAACTGATAATTGGTAGGTGTTGTAATAGGAGTACCACCAACAGAATAAGTGAAAGTATAGTTGGCCGGGTTTGCAACAAACTGAGAATTGAATGATGTTAAATTCACTGTTCCGAAACCTGTTGAAGGATTTGGACAAAATGTTTGTGTAGCTGTAGGTTGAAGTAGGCTTACTTTATCAGTATATATTTTTACATTTTTAATAGAGTGTCTCGACCTGTTACCTCCTGTGGAAGCAGAAAACCCGAAATATCCCTGAGTCATTGTAGCGGCTGCTCCAGATGCAGTAAATGGTTGATTGCAGATTTGAGTTCCGTCAATCATTATTTTTATATTCCAAGTATTAGGAATAGAAGTATTTACTTCAGCTGTAACCTCTACATGTTTATACGTAGTTCCCTGAAATGGCAGGGTAGTATTCATATCCGGCGAGTGAAAAGAACTTCCTGCAGTGTTGAAGAATTCTACATTGTTGTTGTCTGTAGTGTTTGCAACTTGTCCATAAGCAACATGTACTTTACTCATTACGGCAGTTGTAGTGTTGTTGTAAGTGTCGAAACCTACGATAAGACCTATAGCATTTTGTGAAACACCAAGACCAGACCCCAGTACACTTGCTACAGGCGGATTGGCAAGATACCAAAATGCAATACCGTCACCATTAGCAGTTTGGTTAGAATCCATTCTGAAATCGAATTCTACCCTCCATTTATCGCAGTATTTTAGATTGATAGGATCATTTAGCCTGATCGACCCAGATTGATTATTGGTGTCCGGAGTTAATTGAATAAAATCACCTCCGGCTCCTACTGCAGTTGGAGAGACCATCGTCCATCCAGTTGTGTTAATAGGAACTCCTGTGAGCTGATAAGTTTGGGAGGAAAAATTTCCGGAAATACAAAGTACAAAAAGGGTAAAATAAAACAGTAATTTTTTATTCATTTATTAGGATACTTTTATTAGACGTGTAAAGATATTGAATCTTTGCTAATAAATGTATATATAATGTTAATTTTGTAGAAAATTTTGATTATTTTGTAATAAAAAATATTAATGATAACGAAAAGTTGAATATGATAAGCGTTATGTTAGTTTAATTCAAAATAGAGAATTGTTTTCCAGGTTCTCAAAATAAGCATCTACTTCCAAGTTTTGTGAGTTTGCGGCTGCAACTGCCAGTTTATCGCAAAGCTCATTTTCAAAATGCCCTGCATGTCCTTTTACCCAATGCATTTTTGGAGTATGCTGATTAAAAAGTACAACAAATCTCTTCCAAAGATCCGGGTTTTTTACGTTTTTCCAGCCTCTTTTAATCCAACCTGAAATCCAGTTTTGGTTGATAGCATCAGAGACATATTTGCTGTCAGTAAAAACGTGAATGTCATTTTCTGTAGATTTCAGCTTTTCTAATGCAGTGATTACTGCCAGAAGCTCCATTCTGTTGTTAGTGGTTTTTCTGAAACCTTTTGAAAATGTTTTCTGATAATTTTTTTCGGGAACGCGCATCAAAATTCCGTAACCTCCTTTTCCGGGGTTTCCACTGCAGGCTCCGTCAGTATATATTTCAATTCTCATTTAAGATAAGTTGCCACGAATACACGAATTTCTTTTTTAAAAACATTCGTGCATTCGCGGCATTAATTTATTGAATTAATTTTTTAAAACGGAAAATCTTCTTCATCATCAAGATCATTCATAGAAGATCCTGAAAGTTTAGAATTGTCTGGTAAATCAAACGCAGCTCCTGGCTGTATCGTTGTTTTAATTTTTTCAAAACCACTTGGTTCGCCAAGCGTATTTGAATAGCCCATTCCATTGGTTGCCTCTTCAATATTCCCAAATTTTGCAAAATGTTTCAGGAAAGATAATCTTACATCCGCGGTAGCACCATTTCTGTGTTTTGCAATAATTAATTCAGCTTGGTTTTCGGTAGAAGTTTCAGCTCCATCTTCGTCATTATCCCAAACAGTGATTTTATAATATTCAGGTCTGAAAATAAATGATACGATATCTGCATCCTGTTCAATTGCTCCGGATTCCCTTAGATCAGAAAGCTGCGGTCGTTTTCCGGGACGGGTTTCCACACTTCTTGAAAGCTGAGAAAGTGCTATTACAGGTACATTTAATTCTTTTGCAATTGCTTTTAATGAACGTGAAATCATTGAGATTTCCTGTTCACGGTTTCCGCCACCTTTTCCGCCACCTCCTGCAGTCATTAGCTGAAGGTAGTCGACCATGATTAATCTTACTCCATGCTGCATTACCAGTCTTCGGCATTTTGCTCTAAAGTCAAATATGGAAAGGGAAGGAGTTTCATCAATATATAAAGGTGCGTTTTCTAATTCTGATACATTGGAAAATAGTCTTTGCCATTCTTCGTCGTCCAACGTTCCTTTTCTTAGCTTTTCTGATGAAATTTTTGTTTCGGAAGCAATCATCCTTGTGATGAGCTGCACCGATGCCATCTCTAATGAGAATAGCGCCATAGGAATTTTGTACTCTACGGCAATATTTCTTGCCATTGAAAGAATGAATGCCGTTTTCCCCATTGCAGGACGTGCCGCAATAATAATAAGGTCAGAATTTTGCCAACCTCCGGTTTCTTTATCAACATCTCTAAATCCTGATGGTACACCAGAAATTCCTTCTTTGTCTTTTAAAGCTTTAATGATGTCAATAGCTTCCTTTACTAAAGTATTGGCAGTATCGAATCCTTTTTTGATGGTTCCGTTTGTGATTTCAAAAAAAGACTGTTCAGCCTTATCTAAAAGTTCGAAAACATCGGTAGATTCTTTATAAGAATTGTCAATTACGTTTGCTGAAACATTAATTAAACTTCTTAAAATATATTTTTCAAGAATTACACGTACATGGTATTCGATATGGGCAGATGAACTTACCCCCATCGTAAGCTCGATTATATAATGGTCTCCACCTGCAGAACTGAGTTTGTCTGTTTTTCTCATTTCCTGAATAACAGTCATAATGTCAACAGGGTGGTTTCCTTCGTACAGTTTTAAAATAACAGAAAATATAACCTGATGTCTCGGATCATAAAAGACTTCCGGAGTAAGAAGGTCGATAGAATGATCGAGCCCTTTTTTATCAATTAAAAAAGTACCAATTACCAATCTTTCAAAATCTATTGCATTAGGAGGCATTTTTCCGTCTGCAATCGATAGTTCCCTTGCAAAGTTCCCTTGTGTAAGAGAAGAGAGTGTTTCTTTCTGCGCCATTGTGCAAAGATAGTTTTTTTAAAAAATAATTTAAAAATAGTAACTAACAATTCTATGAAAAACATAACTCAAGTATCGTAAACAGATGAGGTTGAGTGTTAATAAAAAAATCACCCCATTGCTGAGGTGATTTATTATGATTAAGAAAAAAATATTATTCTCTGTTTTTTACCAATACCCATCCGTCATATTTGGTTGGTGTACTGTTTTTGTCATTTTCATTCCATGTAATAGTATACCAGTAGGTTCCTGTAGGGATTTTTTTACCTCCTGAAGTTCCATTCCATTTGAAGTTTCTTATTTTATCAGCTTCATAGATTTTATTACCATATCTGTTGTAAACAACAAATACTAAATTCTTTTTGTAAGCTAATGCTGAGTAGTCAATTTCGTCATTAACGTTATCTCCGTTTGGAGTAATTGCATTAACAAGATTTGGAACAGTAACTTGTATCTGTACTGGGTTACAATCAAACGAATCTTTTAAGAAAATCTTACTTTCACCTCTTGGTAAATTTGTAAATACATTAGAATCTTGCCAGTTGATTCCATCCAATGAATATTGGTAAGGCGCAGTTCCTCCTGATGCATTCACGGTAATTGTGTTATTTTTAATATCGATACTTGCAATCACAGGTTGTTGTGAAGGGTAAACGTGTACTTGCTGAAGTGTAAAACATTTACCTGTTTTTAATTTTACCCAATAATCTCCAACACCAACATTTGTAATGGCTTGTGTTGTAGCACCAGTGCTCCATTCATATCCATCGAATCCTGAACCGGCATCTAAAGTAGTTTTATCTTCTAAACAGATGGTTTTGTCTTTCAGAACTGTAGATTTTACCGGAGGTAAAACTTTCAATGTGATTTTTGTAATAGCGTAGCACCCAAATTCGTCTGTCACTTTCACAAAGACATCAGTACTTGTAGTGATGTAATTTGTAGCTGGAATGATTTCATTAGTTCCGGCAGTAAGGTCTGCCATTGTTAAATAGAATTTTTTAGTAATATTAGCCATTGTGGTAACTCCTGCAGAGGTTAAGTCAAAGGCTGCGGTATTGGTAGCAGAAGGGATATAACAAGATTCTAAAGTTACCGGAATTAAGTTGATAACCGGGTAGAAGGTTAATTTTATCTCTACAATATTTACACAATTAAAATTATTGGTAGCTTTTACAAATACAGATTTTTCTCCTGAAGTATAATTGCTGGGATTGGTAATTAAATTTGTTCCAGCATTTAAATCTGCCATTGAAGGGTAATATTGCAATGTAAGATTTGGTATTGAAGTAGGATTGATACCAGCTGCAACTAAATTAAAATCTGCAGTTCCTTTGTTGTTGTTGTTACAAGCTTTTAAGGTTACTGGAGTTAATTTAAAAGATCTGTCAATAAATCTTATAGTTCCAAATTCTCTACATTGATTAAGAAAGCTTACAGGGCTTACAGGATCTACATAACCGATAGCATAGTGATAAACAGTAGTAGAATTTACGGAAATGGGAGTTGTAATTGCGTTGTCATCATCAAGCGCATCGGCTGCATTTAAAAAGTATTTTACATTGAAATTCGGATTTCCGTTTATAATTCCTGAAGTTAAAGTAGAGAAATTGAAAATTGTAGGATTTTCACAAATATTGATTTCTCCATTTTGGTTAGGACCAGGAGCAACAAAAGGATTGGGTTGATAGGTTTGATCAGCATTGTGGTCAAAAGGTGTCAACAAAGTTGCGGTACCGCCAAAATCAATTGAAAACCCATTTATTGAGTTAGAATAATTATCTATTACCAGATAATAAACTTGTCCTGGAAGTACATTTAAGGCGCTGCTCCATTGTCCGAAAGTACCTCCGTTTGGATCGGTCGATATAAGGTTAAGTCCTGTAGGGCCGTCGGCTCCAGAAAAATTACATCTTATTGGTGGCCCTAATGATGCGCAATTAGGGTTTGGGCCATATACTGCGAAATCATAATCATCAGCAAAAACGTTTGGATCAATAGTGAAAGTAAGTACCCCTCCTGTATCAATTGTAAATTTATACCATAACGAAAAGTTTTCGTCATCTGTTAAACATCCGCCAAGATCTTCTAAAATGAGTCCTGGCCCGGTGGGAGTTGCCGAGAAATTAGTGTCCCCACATATTGGAGCTGCTGTAACGCAGTCTGATTGTGAATAATATAATTGGGAAGTGATTAAAATAAAAAAGAGTAGTAGTTTTCTCATTTCTAAATGATTTTAATCACAAATTTAACAAAAATTTAATTAAATCAACTTTATATTATTTAAAATTAAAAAGCCACTTATTAAAGTGGCTTTTTTAATTTTATTTTGATTATTATTCTCTGTTTTTCAATAATACCCATCCAGAGAATTTAACTGGAGTGCTTTGTTTATTGTTTTCATTCCATGTTACAGAATACCAGTAATTTCCGGTTGGTGCTTTTTTACCGGCATTTGATGTACCATCCCACTTGTATCCGTTGGTTTTGTCTGCCCGGTAGATTTTGGCTCCGTATCTGTCGAAAATGCTAAGAACTAAATTCTGTTTTCCAGATAGCGCAGAGTAATCAATTACATCATTCACGCCATCACCATTTGGAGTAATTACATTTGTGATATTTGGTACCACTACATTTACCTGAATAGGGACACAATTGTAGTTGTCTTTAACGAAAATAGTATAATCTCCTCTTGATAAATTGGTGAAAACATTAGAGTCTTGCCAATTTATATTATCAATTGAATATTTATAAGGAGGCGTTCCGCCAATTACATGTACAGTAATTGTATTATTTGAAATGTCAACATTAGAAATAACGGGAAGCTCTGAAGCGTAAACCTTTACGGTTTGTTTTACAGTACAGTCACCGGTCTTTAATTTTACCCAATAGGTTCCTATTCCTACGTTGGTAATAACTTGAGTGGTTGCACCGGTACTCCATTCGTAACCATCAAATCCAGTGCCTGCATCTAATGTTGTTTTATCTTCTGCACAAATAATTTTATCTACCAGAACTGTTGAATAAACTGGAGGAATTACAATTAAATTTACTTTTGCTACATTGTAACAACCATCAGCATTAGAAACTCTCACATATGCATATCCCGTAGGAGCAATGTGGGTCGCTGGAGTTAATATTTCGTTAGTTTGGTTTACAGCATCAGCCATTGAAGGATAGTACTTCTTGGTCATATTTGCTTGTCCATTCACGATTGCTGTCGTCAGGTTAAACAATCCTGTTGAAGGATTTGTTTCGATAGAGCAAGATCTCAAAGTAGCTTCAGTTACAATAATCTCAGGGAAAAAGTTAAGCTTAATTTCTCCTATATCTGTACATCCAAATTGTGAAGTAACCAAAACAAACACAGATCCTACTGCAGATACATACTGGTAAGGATTGGTAATTTCTCCTGTCCCATTGTTTAGATCAGCAAGCGAAGGATAGTATTTCTTAATAACCGTGGGATCATTAATTACGTTGGCTGTAGTTAAATCATATAGTGCAGTTCCTGCATTGTTGTTGTTACAACTTGTTAAGGTGGCATCAACTACATTGATAGCACGTTGTACAAATTTAAATGTTCCGGGCATTCTACATTTGCTGATGGCTCCACCAGGCGCACTCGGATCCGAATAAGTAATTACATAATAGTAAGTATCTGTTGTGTTTACAGGAATAGCACCTAAAATAGGGTTGTTTCCACTAATCGCATCATTAGAATTCTTATAATATGAAACTATAAAATTAGGATTACCATTGATAATTCCGGCAGATAATGTGCTGAAATCAAATACAGGAGGTTCAGTACAAACAATTACTTCATTAGGTGCGGTAGGGTTTGCAGCTGGACTTCCTGGCGGAATGAATGGGTTTGGCTGGAATGCTGAAGTAAACGGCGATACTAATGTTGCTGTTCCACCCCAATTTAATACAAATCCATTGGCAGATTGCGAGAAGTTGTCAACGACGATGTAATAGGTTTGTCCCGCCAAAACATTCAGAAATGAACAGAATGGAGACCCTGCAGCATCAGAAGTAGTATTTGTGTTGGTAAAATTTAATCCCGTAAGACCAGAGGTTCCGGAATAATTACATCTAATAGGTGTACCTAAATTATTACACGCTACATCCGGTCCATACAACGCCCAGTCATAATCATTAGCCATCGCATTAGGAACGATGGTGAAGGTTAAAGTTCCTGATGTAGCAACAGTAAAGGTGTACCAAATAGAAAAATGCTCATCAGATGTCATACATCCTCCTAAGTCTTCTTTAATATCGCCCGGACCGGTGGGTGTAAAAGAGATAGGTGTATTTCCGCAGACCTGAACAGTTCCGCCACAATCAGAGCTAGATTGTGCAAAGATCATCTGGGAAATAATCATTAAAAAAATAAGTAGAGTTTTTTTCATTTTCGAAAAATTTGTTAATACAAATATAAAGAAATTATTAATCTTACATTAAAGTTTTTATTGTATATCGTAGGAGAACGGTAGAATGTATTTAATATTGCATTTTTCTCAATTTTGAGTTGGTGCTTCCTACAATTAATGCAATCAATACTGTCATACTTCCTCCAAAAATTACTGATCGTACCACACCTAAAAGTTTAGCCATCAATCCGCTTTCAAACTGACCCATTTCATTGCTCGACATAATGAAAATTGAGTTCACACTTAAGACTCTTCCTCGGATATGATCCGGAGTTTTCAACTGTACGATTGTTCCACGGATGACCACAGAAATACCATCCAACATACCGCTTAAAACCAAAAACATAAAAGAAAGCCAGTAATAATGTGACAAGCCGAAACCGATAATGCAGACTCCGAAACCTGCTACAACAGCCAATAAAATTTTACCCTGATTTTTTCTTAACGGAACTAAAGATAATGTCGTAATAATAATCATCGAGCCAATATCTGAAGCAGCATTTAGCAATCCGAAACCTTCAGCTCCCGATTTTAAAATATCTGTTGCAAAAACTGGAATCATCGCAACGGCACCTCCAAAAAGTACAGCAAACATATCAAGACAAAGCGCTCCCAAAATTTCTTTAGTTTTAAAAATATAAGCAATTCCTTCACGCATACTTTCCATCACTTTGATTTCTTCTTTTTTATGCTCAGAAAACTGTTGATTCAGTTGCCAGAAAAACAGTGAAGCGACCAGCAAAAGTGAAACAATGACCACTAAAGTCCATTTTACTCCAAAAAATCCGATAAGAAATCCTCCTGCTGCGTGACCGCAAACTGACGAAATTAAAAAAGTGGCTTGGTTTAAAGTAATTGCACTCGGAAGATTGACTTTTTTTACGATTTTAGGAATCATCGATGGAACAATTGGTCCGATAAAGGCTCTTGCAATTCCTGTGAAAAAAATAACGCCGTAAATGAAATAGGTAATTTCGTGACCTGTAAAATGAAGTTCCACATCAAAAAATGCGGGAATCATTAATAAACTGATCAGAAAAACATAGACGTAATTGCAAATCAGGAGAAGTCTTTTCTTTTCGTTCATATCGATCACATGACCAGCATACAAAGCGCAACTTACCGCGGGAATTACCTCAGATAACCCGATAAGTCCGATAGAAAAAGGATCTTTAGTTAATTGATAAACCCACCATCCGAGTAAAGTAGCGAGCATTCTGAAAGCTAAAACAATAAAAAATCTCCCCGTAAGAAGATTTCTGAATTCTACATTTTGTAATGTTTTGAGCGGTAATAAAGAAATCATTCCACAAAAATAGCCCTAAATATTCATTTAAGGCTATCGATATTTTCGGTTTTCAAAAGATAAATAAAATACCTTCTGAAAGATATTGTCTATTTTAGTCAGCTCTCAAAGAACCTACTACAATGGCAGCAGCAGCGGCAGCTCCAATTACAACAGCACCTCCTGCAACTCTTGCTTTTGATCTGTCTTTTACAGCAGCAACGTTAGATTTAGGGATGATTACTTCTGTACTGTCTTTTTTTCCTGCTGTACCAATGATGTTGTCTCCATCAATGTTACGGAATAAGAATTTCTGTTTTTTAGTTCCGTCTTTGTGAGTAACGATGTAGATTTTACCCGCTTCAAGGTTAGAGTAATTGTTTTGTGCAATATCTTCGCTGTACTTTGTAGTTGCACAAGATGAGATTACAAATAAAGACGTTAATAATGATGATTTTAAAAGTACAGATGCTTTCATTATAATTTTTTAGTTTTCCAAATTTATAATTTTTTTTGAATATACGTTTTCATTAAAGGGGAAAATCTTATATTTTTTGTAATATTAAAGTATAAAATGAAGAAATTTTATATTTGAAAGATTATTTTTTGCTCATTAATTTAAACCAGTTCCAAATGCTGTCGCTACATCTTCAATGTCGTCAGTAGCATTTTTTATACCAATAACAATTACAGTAGCGGCAGCAATTCCTCCGGCTGTGGCAACTACTGCAATTGCGGTTTTATCTTTTCTTATTTCCGTAATATTGTTTTTTGAAATAGAAATTCTTTCTTTTTTTCTGGTTCCAATAATGCTGTCTTTAGAGATTGAGCTAATTGTCATAGGTATTTTGCTTCCGTCTGACTGATGAAAAGTGTATTTATTTCCAGCCTTTATATTTTTATAATTGTCAGGGTTTTTTGTAGCACTATATTTTAGCGAGCTACAAGATGTAATTAAAGTAACGACTAAAAGGAACAAGATTCTTTTCATAAAATGTGATTGTTATAGTATCTTATTTTTTATAAATTTTCAATAAATCTGCTATTTTTCTATCATTTGCCAATCTTGGGATTTTATTTTGCCCGCCTAATTTTCCTTCGGATTTTGCATATTCCTGAAAAGCATTTTTCTGAAGTTTAGAAATATGAAGCTTCTGCAGAATGTTTCCTGAAATCAAATCATCATAATAAGTGTTGCGCTTTCTCAACTGATCATCCAGTTCATTTTTAAATACATCTAAATTTTCAGGCTCTTTTTCAAACTCAATAAACCATTCGTGATAAGGTAAACCTTCTTCCGGATTTACTTCCGGAGCCAAATGAAATTCTGTAATCTGTGCAGGAAATTTTTCTACTGTGGCTTTTATCGCTTCTTCCACTTCAAAAGCAATAACGTGTTCGCCAAAAGCTGAGGTGAAATGTTTTGTTCTTCCGCTTACCAGAATTCTGTGCGGATTTTTATCAATAAATCTCACAACATCACCAATGGAATATGCCCACAAACCGGAGTTGGTTGTTAAAATTAAAGCATAATCTTTATTAAGCTCAATATCTTTTAGTGTTAATCTTTGAGCATTGGGTTTTCCGTATTGTTCTAAAGGAATGAATTCGTAAAAAATTCCGTGATTGGTTAAAAGCAATAAACCTTCTTTGGTATAGTCATCCTGAAATGCAAAAAATCCTTCCGAAGCCGGAAACGTTTGTACAATATCTACTTTTCCGCCTAAAAGTTCTTCCATTTTCTCGCGGTAAGGTTCGTAATTTACACCACCTGTAACGATGAGTTGAAGATTTGGGAAGATCTGCTTGATTTTTTTACCGTTTTTCTCAATCAGTTTTTCAAAATACATAATCAACCAAGGTGGAATTCCCGAAATCAAGGTCATGTTTTCTTTCTCGGTTTCCTCAACGATTTTATCTACCTTGGCTTCCCAGTCTTCCATCATATTAGTTTCCCAGCTTGGTAGACGGTTTTTCTGAAGATAATTGGGGATGTGATGCGCTACAATTCCTGAAAGTCTGCCGGTTTTTACGCCAAAAACTTCTTCTAATTCCGGGCTTCCCTGCAGGAAAATCATTTTTCCGCCTACAAAATCAGCGTTATTCTTTTTAGCAATATAATGGAAAAGCGCACTCTGAGCTCCTTTCACCTGAAAAGGCATTCCTTCTTTAGAAATCGGGATGTATTTTGAGCCGGAAGTTGTGCCGGAAGTTTTTGCAAAATATTCGGGAGTTTCTATCCACAGAATATCTTTTTGTCCGCGTTTTACTTTTTCGATGTAAGGTTTCAGATCTTCATAATCTGCAATGGGAACTTTTTCCTGAAAATCTTTTACAGATTTAATGTTTTCAAAATCATATGTTCTTCCAAAAAGAGTTTTCTTAGCCGTGTTTAGAAGAGAAAGCAATAATTCTTCCTGATTCTTTTCCGCATTTTTCTTGAATTCTTCTGCTTTTTGAACATGTTTTTTTGCCCAAATCAACGCTGCATTTTTCTTTAGAAAGTTTAACATGGTTCAAATTTATAAATAAGTATAGAATTCAAAGAATATTTTAAAATTTAAAAATAAAAAAACCGATGATCTAGGCATCGGCTTATTGAAAATTTGATTATGAATAGCAGCTATCTGCCTTTTTTTATTTGTTTACTTTATATCTCTTATCCGGAGTTCCGTCTTTTTTCAGTTTCTGATTTTCTTTGTATCGTTTATCGGGAGTACCGTCTTTTTTCAACTTTTGTGCTGGTTTTGCTGCTTTGGTTTCAACAGCTTTTACGGGTTTTACAGCTTTTGTAGTTGCGGTTTTAGTTGCAGGAGCAACTTGTTGAGCGCTTGCAAATCCTAATCCTAAGATGATAGACATTGCAGTAAGAAATTTTTTCATGTCAGATTTATTGTTTTTGTTTAAGTAAAGTTAGATAAAATCTCAAAATGAAAATCAAATTTGACAGATTTAATTAAATTTTAATTTTTCACAATCATTTTAATATTGGCGAGATTGTTATTCTTGCTATCGTTCACTTGTACCATATAAGTGCCTCTTATAAGTTTTTCTTTTAAATAGATGTTTTGTGACTTGTTTTTTTCTAGAGTCTGAGAGTGTATAAATTTTCCGGTCATGTCATAGAGCTTAATGGTGCAGGTTTCTTTTTCCAATATATTCCCTTTTAATGAAAAATTACCATTATTGGGGTTGTTGTAAAGTATCAGTTTCTCAGATTTATTATTCTCGGAGGTGGAAAGATTGGTAAGATCAAATTTTGCAACAAAAGCGACATTCTTCTTTGGTTGTTAGGGTCTATGATTTGTGGTTGCCAACTGTTGGGAGTTGAGTAGCCCGTTGTAGCAAGTGTTTCTCCGTATAAATATAAAGATGAATTATTAACAGCAATATTGATAGGAAGATTATAGCCAAGACTTGAATCTCCATAATAAGAGGCCCAGATTCTTTGTCCGTTACTATTAAATTTTACAAAAAATTGATTGGTAGCCAAATTTGTATTTAATGTTGGTGATGATTTGTAGGTTTCTGGTGTTGCTAGATTATTTCCAAGCCCGTATGTCCAGCCCGTAATATAAATGTCATTTCCGTTTAAAGCGAGCGGCTGCATACAAGAGTAGGCCTGGTCTAAACCGGTACCCCCAAAATAAGTACTCCAGATGCGTTCTCCGGAATAATTAAATTTACTAAGAAATAAATCATAGCTTCCAGCATTCGTTGTTTGGTGTGTTCCCTGAGTTCCAAAGTAGCCTTGTGTAGCGGTATTCGATTGTGCATCTCCCATTACATAAATTCCGGTTTCGTTAACGTCTATGCTGCTAATTCTGCTGGATCCGTCAGAATGCCCATAATAAGTGCCCCAAAGTCTTGTGCCGTTTTCTGCATTGAATTTTTGAAGGTTAAAATTGGCAGGAACCGATTGGAATGCATTTGTAGATGCAATGTTGTATTGATTACCTGTTGGTTCTTGTCCTCCTACAATATATAGTGAATTGTTATAATATTTTAAATTATAAATTTGGCTAGGAAAATAAGTACCCCAGATTTTTTCACCATTGGAGTTTAGTTTTACAATGTATCCGTTAAGAATTTCAGTTGTTTGATTGTATAAGAGTTGATAAGTGTCTTGAAATGTACCCTGAGTTGCAATGTTTTGCTTAATATCACTGGAGCCTGCAAGATAAATATTTCCCGATTCGTCTTCAGCAATACTTATGTTAGTCAAAAGACCATAAATATAAGTTTGATTACCTACAGGTAGATAAGTTGCCCAAAGCAAAGTGCCATTTGGGGAATGTTTGGCTAAAACTGTACCTAATTGTGGATGATTGGAATTTTGCAGCCAGGCATTTTGTGTCGGTGCAATGGGTAAATTATTTATAAATGCAGCATATTCATAATAGTAATTATTGTTGTGGTCAATATATTTTAGTTTTTTCTTATAGCCGTCATTGTCTAATAAATAATTGTAATATTCATAAGCTTGTACATTACCAGACGGATTTATTTTTGCTGCAACAGTATTGGTTGTATTCATTATTGATGGGTTTATCTTAAAACCCTGACCACCATTTCCAACTCTGAACTGATCATAATAAGAAGAAGGGTAGTTGTTGGGATATCCCATTGCTGTACCGGTAAGATGGATGTTATTCTGGCTGTCAAATAGCATTGTTTTCGTTGCACTTTCTGTCCAGGATGTAGCTCCTACAGGACCTATATATGTTCCCCAGGTTCTTGAGTATTCAAAACTTTGAGCGTTAAGTGGGATAAATGCAATAATATTGAGAAAAAAGAGTAAAATTTTTGACATATGTGATATTATTTTGTGAGTTTAATTGTAAAAGTATAAAAAATATTGAATATTTCCCCAGTTATTGATGTGGTTTTGTTTGTGGTTTTTCTTTTTAGAATAAATTTTAGTTATGTTTTAAGGCATTTATTTTGTGAATATTATATTAAAATAAAGCCCGCCTCCAAATTTGGAAACGGGCAACATATGAATGAATAGTTATTTGTATTATCTTGTACAGTTGGCTCTCCATGTTTTGCCATCTGCGGTATAAAGCATTTTAAGCTCATTGTTGTCGATTCTTACATAAACAAGTGCAGTGGAATTGACCATAACTAAAGTATTATCACCCTGTTTTTGAAATTCTAATCCGTTAAGGTCAGGAATTCCGTTAGAAAATCTAAAATTATATTTAGTTCCGCTTGCAATTTTCGTTACGAAAACTTCACCGTTATCGGTTGCAATATCATTGTCGTTATCTTTATAGGAAATGCTCCCTTTATAAGTTCCTGCGAAAAAATCGTTGTCTGCCGGATCGTCATCGTTACTGCACGAGGAAATCGACATGAAGGTAAACAGAAGCATTAAAGCCCCCAGAATTTTGAATGCATTTTTCATAATATTTTATTTTTTGGTTTATGTTGTTTAAATTTTCAAAGATTATGCCGTGTGCAAAATGATTAAAAACTTTAACTTTTTTTAAACTTTATAAGGAAAATATTATGAAATAGGAGTTTTTTTACTTTTTTAAGAAAATTTATTTTTTAACAGACATTTTGAAATTTCTAATTAAGTTACCTGATTGTGAAGTAATATTTACCATGTAATTTCCTGTAGTAAGTTTATTTTCAAGAGAAAAATGATGTTCACCATTGGCTGTTTTGCCGAGGTCTTCTCTGTGTATAAGCTTTCCGGAAAGATCAAAAATGATTATTTTATATTCTTCTTTTTTAAATAAGTCGCCACTTATTGTAAAATTACCATTGTTCGGATTGTTGTATAGTTTTATTTCAGAAATCTTTGTTAGTTCTTGAGTGTCCAGATTCTTAACATCAAATTTTGCTAAGAAAGTCACATTCTTTTCAGCCACTGCAGACGGATTGGGATCTACATATTGAGGTTGCCAACTTCCCGGAGTTGAAAATCCTGTGGTAGAAGTGGTTTCACCATAAAGATAAAGAGAATTGTTGTTTATAGCGATATTAATAGGCTCGTTCCCACTTTGGCTGGTTCCACCGTAGTAAGATGACCATTGTAAAATTCCGTCTGAATTGAATTTTGAAAAAAAGCGGTTGGTTGATGTGTTTAGGTTTTGTCCGGGATTTTGTTGATAGACATTTGGGGTAGCAATATTGTTGCTGACTCCCCAAATAAGACCACAAACGTAAATATTATCGCCCGAAACTGCGAGAGGCTGTTGAGATGACTGGGCAATTTCTCTGCCGTTGCCACCTACATAAGTACTCCAAAGTCTTTCACCGGAATGACTGAATTTTGTTAAGAAAAGATCACCAGCGCCTGATAATTGTGGTTGATGACTTCCGGCTGTTCCATAATAATTAGGGCTGTTCGTGTTGCTGTTGTTGCTGAAAGATTCATCTCCTAATATGTAAATACCGCTTTCATTTACTTCAAATTTTCTGATAGAGCTAGATCCTATAATAGGATAACCATAATAAGTTCCCCATTCTCTGGTGCCATTATTGGCATTCATTTTTAAAAGGGCAAAATGAGATTTTGTAGTCTGGAAAGCATTCGGTGTTGTTAATGAAATTTGATTTGATGAAGGTTCCTGACCAATGCCAATATATAAAGCATTGTTATGATAATGAATAATTGAAGCGTAACCCGGATAATAAGTTCCCCATATTCTTTGCCCGTTTGGATCTAATTTTACTAAAAACCCGTTTGGATAAGGACTTCCGTTGACTGTAATGTCTTGGTAGTTTTCTTGAAAAACACCGGGTGTACCCACATCTTGTGCGCTGTATGTAGTTCCTGAGATGTAAACATTTCCTGAAGGATCGGCTATCACTCTTCCCAAGGTAGGCATATAAGTTGACCAGATTAAATTATCGTTGGCGTCGTATTTGGCTAAAAGATACTGAGAGTTTGTGGTCATCCAAGCTCCTGCGCTTATTGTAATTGGTGGTGTACTTGAATTATGCTGATATTGAAAATATTTATTGTTTTGCTGATCAATAAACATCAATTCTTTAGTGTAGCTTCCGGGAAGACCGTAATGAAATTGATTATATTCATATGAAAGCATGTTTCCCGAACTGTTAAATTTTGAAGTGACATTTGTATAAGAATAATTGTTGCCAAGATAGAAATTTTGGCCAACTCCCATACTGAACTGTTGGTAATATGATGTTCCATAGCTTGCGATAGGAACAATTAAACCTTTAGTATAAATATTATTTTGAGAATCAAAAAAAAGTTGCTTGCCTTGAAATGTTGCAGACCATGATCTTCCACCGACGGGTCCAAAGTACGTTCCCCAGGTTCTTTGGAATTCAAAATTGCTTTGTGCGTTTCCTGAAAAATAGGCAAGGAGAAGCCCAATAAAGGATAGTTTTTTTAGCATATTATTAGTTTTTAAAATTTGATGGTTGTAAATTTATAAAATAATAGTCATATCGATGGGAAATATTTTATGTAAATGTTAAATTGTTGTTTTTAATTTAAATCAAATGTTTTTCATTTTGTGTATCTTTGTTAGGCAAGATTAACGATTTCGGAAAACCCCGAAATCGATTTTGTCGTTTATACCTACATTATTTATGCAGTTAAAAAATATCAGCGAAAAATTCCTTCCCGATTTACTTAAAAATGAATTTGGAAAAGAAATTTTCTCACAAATTGATACCCAGCCGCATCTTTCTGTAAGAGGAAGTGCAGGTTCTTCAGCTTCTGTTTTTGCAGCCGAGCTCTTTCTTACTCACAAAAAGACGGTTCTTTTTCTTTCAGATGACAAAGAGGAAGCATTATACATTAACAGTGAAATGGAAGATTTGCTTGGAAAAGAAAGTGTACTTTATTTTCCGGCAACTCACATGGAGCCTTATCAGGTCGAGAAAACTCAGAATGCCAATTTGGTATTGAGAACTGAGGTTTTAAATAAAATAAATTCAGAAAAATCTCCAAAAGTTATTGTGGCTTACGTGGGAGCTTTGTCTGAAAAAGTTTTGAAGAAAGAAGATTTTAAGGCGATTTCTCATAACATTAAAACAGGAGATCAACTCGATTTTGATTTTGTGGATGAATTACTGAATCATTATCAGTTTCAGCAAACAGATTTTGTTTCTGAGCCGGGAGAATTTTCCGTTCGTGGTGGAATTGTCGATGTATTTTCTTACTCCAATGAAAAGCCTTATCGTATTACTTTCTTCGGCAATGAAGTGGAGAATATTAAAACTTTCGATATAGAAACCCAACTTTCTATTGATAAAGTAGAAGGTTTTCAGTTGGTTTCTAATATGAATTTTTCGGTTTCGGGAACAAGGGTTTCTTTTCTCGAAATTTTGCCTAAAGAAAGTTTTGTTATTTCTAAAAACGGAATTGTTGGTCTTCAAAAACTTAGGACGTTTTACGAAAAATCTTTGGTTAAGTATGAAGATTTAAATAAAGATATTGCACACCGTACTCCACAGGAGCTTTTTATCTCTGATGAAGAGTTTTTATTTGATTATAAAAAATTTAAAACCGTTGATTTCAGCAGTGTTGGAATTGAAAGCATAAAATCTCAAGAAGTAAAGCTTAATCAAACAGCCCAACCTTCGTTTCACAAAAATTTTCAGTTATTAATTGAAGATTTACAGGAAAAAAAGGAAGAAGGTTTTGATATCTGGATCTCTTTTTCTACAGAAAAACAAAAAGAAAGATTGGTGTCTATTTTTGATGAACTTGGTCATCAGTTGGCTTTTAAAAGCTTTAAATCTGAATTGCATGAAGGTTTTGTAGATCCCGATCATAAAATTCTGGTCTACACCGATCATCAGATTTTTGACCGTTACCAACGATATAAAGCGAAAAATACATTTGCTAAATCCGAGCAGTTAACGCTGAAAGATTTAATGTCGCTGAAAGTTGGAGATTTTATTGCCCACATTGATCATGGGATCGGGAAATTCATGGGATTGGTAAAAGTCAATAATGATGGTAAAATTCAGGAGTGTTTTAAACTGACTTATAAAAATGGGGATTTATTATATGTTAGCATTCATTCGCTTCACAAAATTTCAAAATACAACGGTCCGGATGGAAAAGAGATTGTTCTAAGCAAGCTTGGTTCTCCTGCCTGGAAATCATTAAAACAAAAAACAAAAGCGAGAGTTAAGCAAATTGCTTTCGATTTGATTAAATTATATGCGGAAAGAAAAACCGCAAAAGGATTCCAATATTCCCCAGATTCTTATCTTCAAAATGAGTTGGAGGCAAGTTTCGCTTATGAAGATACGCCAGATCAGGAAAAAGCGACTCTTGATGTGAAAAAAGATATGGAAGATGAAGGAGTGATGGATCGTTTGATTTGCGGTGACGTTGGTTTCGGAAAAACAGAAGTTGCCATTCGTGCTGCCTTTAAAGCTGCTACAGATGGTAAACAAGTTGCAATTTTAGTTCCGACTACCATTCTGGCTTTTCAACATTACAGAAGTTTCAAGGAAAGGTTGAAAGATTTTCCGGTGACTATTTCTTACTTAAACCGTTTCAGAACAGCGAAACAAAAATCTGAAACTTTACAGGGATTGGACGATGGGAAAGTTGACATCGTTATTGGGACGCATCAGTTGGCTGCCGATAAAGTGAAATTTAAAAATTTAGGTTTATTAATTATTGATGAAGAGCATAAATTTGGAGTTTCTGTAAAAGATAAACTGAAAACGATGAAAACCAATGTTGATACTTTAACATTGACTGCGACTCCGATTCCGAGAACTTTACAGTTTTCTTTGATGGCTGCACGAGATCTTTCGGTGATCAAAACACCACCGCCAAACAGACAACCGGTTGATACAAATATTATTGGATTTAGCGAAGAAATTATTCGTGATGCGGTTTCTTATGAATTGCAACGTGACGGACAGGTTTATTTCATCAATAACAGAATCGAAAATCTGAAAGATATTGCAGGTTTGATTCAAAGATTGGTTCCTGATGCAAGAGTTATTACGGCTCACGGACAAATGGAAGGGAAGCAAATGGAACAGAACGTTCTGGATTTTATGGATGGAAAATATGATGTTTTGGTCGCAACCACGATTATTGAAAGTGGAGTAGATGTTCCTAATGCGAATACGATTTTCATTAATGATGCGCAACGTTTTGGAATGGCAGATCTTCACCAAATGAGAGGAAGAGTGGGGCGAAGCAACAGAAAAGCATTTTGTTATCTGATTACGCCGCCTTTTGATATGATGACTTCCGATGCGAGAAAGCGTTTGGAAGCAATTGAACAGTTTTCAGATTTGGGAAGTGGTTTCCAAATTGCGATGAAAGATTTGGAAATTCGTGGAGCAGGAGATTTATTGGGTGGTGAACAAAGCGGATTTATCAATGAAATGGGATTTGAAACCTATCAAAAAATGATGCAGGAAGCGCTTGAAGAATTGAAAGATGATGAGAATTTTGAAAATCTTTTTGAAAATGAAGAAGATAGAAATAAGCTTTTCAAATCGGTAAAAGAAGTAAATATTGATACTGATTTGGAACTGATGCTTCCGGATTTTTACGTTTCCAGTACCGAAGAAAGATTGCTGCTTTATCAGAAATTAGCCGAAATAGATAATGAAAAAGATCTTCAGAAATTTGAATCTGAACTGAAAGACCGTTTTGGAAATCTGCCAAGTGAAGCTGTTAACTTACTGAAAAGTGTTGCTCTTAAATGGTTGGCTGCCGAAATTGGTTTCGAAAAAATTGTAATGAAAAACGGAATTTTCTTAGGATATTTCCCAAGTAATCCGCAAGATAAGTTTTATCAGACCGATAAATTCAGACATATTATTTCTTATTTAACTCAAAACCCAGCACAAGCTCAGTTGAAAGAGAAAGCAGGTAAAGACGGAAATAATCTGATGATGCGAAAAGATAAGGTGAAAAATGTAGATGAGGTGAATATATTGCTTAAATCTATTTTAGGAATTTAATTAGCTATTTCCTTAATTTATAAAAGATCTAAAAGTTGTTTTAGGTCTGTTTTTATTAATTTTTTTAAATAAATCCTTTGGTGTTGAAAATAATTTATATTTGTGAGATTAATAACTATTAACTTATGACTAAAAATTTATTTAAAGGTTTTACCGTTTTACTCCTTGGTTTTATGTTTTCATGTGATAACACAACCGCAGATCCAATTAACAATACACTCAATAATCCTGGAGGTTCAGGAAGCAGTGGTGGAAGTACACCCACAATTACCGGGCCTCGAATTTTACACAAAGTTGTTGCAAATAATGTTACCAATCAGGAATATGTAACCACCGGAAATGTTTTAGAAAAAGCAATATTTAAGGAAGCTAGCGGACCAAATTCTTTTCTGGTTGGAACAGTTACTTATACTTCAGGAAAAATTACAAGAGTAAAATTTGCACAAGAAGTTAACGGGGCAGTTCCTGCGAATAGTTTGTCGTATGACTATAATATTACTTACGATTCAGGTGGGAAAATTAATTATACAACTTGTGCTACGATGTTAGGTACTATGCCAAACTTTAATAGTGAATATACCTACACTTACGATGGTTCTGGGAAGATGACAAAGATTGTTGAAAAGAAAAAATCAGGAACGACTTATACTCATTTTATCAATTATAATTTAACGAATACAGGAGATAATATAACAAAGCTGGTAACAGAAAACGGAATTACAAGTTCAACAGGGGTTCCAGATATGTCTACCGTAATGAGCTATACTTATAATTTCTCTACTTATGATGCTAAAATAAACCCTTACAATACTTTACCTAAGACATTTTTTGTGATGTGGAGCTTATTGCATCCTAATAATTTTTCGTCCTTATCGGCTAATAATCTTGTGAATTTTAATATTGTATATCCTGCTCCTGCTCCAGCAATCCCAGGAACTTATACTTATCTGTATGATACTCAAAATTATCCGGTTTCAGATCAGACGCAAACCCAGAAGTATATTTATAAGGCTTTATAATGAGTTTTTCGTTGTTAGTTTTGCTAGAATATTAATTAAAATATGATTTTTATACAAAAAAAAATTATATTTGTGGAAAAATAAATAATCCCATTACATAATGAAAAGACTTTTCTATTTTATTTTGCTAATAGCAGGTTTTTCTTCAATACATTCTTGTAAAGATTTGACTGACGAAGAAGGGAATCCACTTTTGGATTTGAATGACAATACTGGTTTGAATGGTCCAAGAGCTTTATCGAGAGAGGTAACAGATTTTGGCTTAATTGCACAGTATCAGTATAATGGTTTGCTTCTTTCTAACGTTATTACAGAAAAAGCTTCTTTAACGAATGTAGAATGGAGTGGTGACAAAATCAGTAAAATCACCTTTAACGGTTTTCTGGATTTAGATAGTGATGGTACAATAGATACAGACAGTGTTTCTTATACTCAACAATATACTTACGGTAATTTGGGTAAATTAACATTGATTTCTGAAAACAGAACAATATTTAGAAGAGCTGCTCCTGTGCCTCCGTCTACAACACCTGGTCCTTATGCTGTTTTTGCAAAAACAAAATCGATGTATAATTTAACGTATAGTTCTACAACATCAAAATTAGCTTCTATTGTAATGAAGAAAGGTAATGATGTTACTCCTTTTGTTTATACAGATTATACTAAAGCTGCTTACAGTTATTTAGGAGATAATGTGTCTTCGGTAACTAAAGAAGTAGGGAAGTTGACAGGAACTGTTTTTGAACCTGCTGTACAAAACTATAAGTTTGATTTTAGCAGTTATGATTCTCAGATTAGTGGATATACTTTACTGCCTTTTGAATATAAAGTTTCGGTGCTTATTTCTACAAATATTAATGACGACAGAAGTTTAATGTTATCACCAAACAGTCCTAAAAGAGCTGCTGTGACAGATATGACGCAGCCGGTTCCTACACCAATTGTGGTTTCTACTAATTATAGATATGATCCACAGACTTATATGACTCAAGGATTTGGAATCAATTATTTCTACAAACCTTTGTAATTAATAGAATATTTAAAAATATTTAAGCTCAATCCTTTTTAGGGTTGAGTTTTTTATTTTAGAACTCTTAATTTTGCAAAAAATTTCTCATGAAATATTTAATTGTCGGTCTTGGAAATAAAGGCCCGGAATACGAAAACACACGTCATAATATAGGTTTTAAAGTTGCTGAAAAAATTGCCGAAACTTTAGAAGCGTCATTCAATACGACCAATTTTGGTTGGATGGCAGAAGGGAAATATAAAGGAAGAAAAGTACTGGTTTTAAAACCTGATACCTATATGAATCTTTCCGGAAACGCCGTAAAATACTGGATGCAGAAAGAAAATATTCCTTTAGAAAATGTAATGATTGTTACCGATGATCTGGCTTTGCCTTTCGGAACATTAAGAATGAAAATGAAAGGTTCTGATGCAGGTCATAATGGTCTTAAAAACATTCAGGAGGTATTGCAGACTCAGAATTATGCAAGACTTCGTTTCGGTATTTCTGCCGAATTTTCTGAAGGGAGACAGGTTGATTATGTTTTGGGAACGTGGAATGAAGAAGAACGTGAAAAACTTCCCGAAAGAATAGAAAAGTTTTCAAAAGCTTGTCTGTCTTTTGTTTTTGCAGGAATCAATAATACGATGTCTGCTTTTAACGGAAAATAAAAAATAAATTCGGGCGGAAGCAAAGCTTCCGCCCGAATGATTAATGAAAATGAATGTTTTATTATAACCAAGTTACAACGCCGGTTTCAACGTCATAGTTAGCTCCGACTATTTTAATTTTACCATCGTCTTCAAGTCTTTTTAAGGTAGAACTTTGCTTACGAATCTCGTCAATCGCATTTTTTACGTTGTGCTGATTCAGTCTTTCAAGAAGATCTGCATTGGCAGAAGAACGCTCTTCACCATCTTGAATGATTGTATTAATAATTGGATCGAAATGACCGATTAAATGGTTCAGGTTATCCATTCCCATTCCTTCGATTTTAGCAGCATCAAGTCCACCTTTTAAAGCTCCGCATTTTGTGTGTCCTAAAACAACAACCAGTTTAGAACCCGCTACGTTACAGCCAAATTCCATAGATCCTAAAATATCCTGATTGACAAAGTTACCTGCTATTCTGATACTGAAAACATCACCTAGTCCTTGATCAAAGATTAATTCTGCAGAAGTACGGCTGTCGATACAGCTTAAAACCACTGCAAAAGGCCACTGTCCTTCACGTGTAGCATTTACCTGCTCTAAAAGATCTCTGTTTGCCTTTAAGTTATTTACAAATCTTTGGTTCCCTTCCTTTAAAAAGTTTAATGCTTTTTCAGGAGTAATCGTAGACTGAGTTTCTGATGTATGTGCTTTCATATGTTTTTTTTATTTTTTGAATTATTATTAAAATTAAAGTTAAAGAAAATATTTGTGATGAGCTTACATTGCTCTTCTGTGGGTAATGACGATGTGAGAGTCTTCATCGGTTTCGTAGTCTCTGTACGAAGTTTTGAAGCCTAATAGTTCCACATTAATGTCTTCTTCTTTCGCTCTGATGTTGGCAAAATCCTGAATCATTTCCAGTACATCTGTTGCGATATATGATGTTCCTCTCGCATCAATCGTTACCGTAGAGTTTGATTTAATGTTTTTTAATGTCTTTTTAATAGCAGCTTTATTAAGGAAAGATACCTCTTCTGCCAATTTTATCGTAATACCGTCTGCATCGATCAGTTTTTCTCGGCTTAAATAATAAGCACGTTTCATATTTCCCTGCAAAATATAGAAAACCGAGATTGCCAAACCAATTCCTACTCCTTTCAGCAAATCTGTTGCTACAATAGCAACTACAGTTGCCACAAACGGGATAAACTGGAACTTTCCTAGATGCCAGAAATGTTTGAATGTAGCTGGTTTTGCTAATTTATATCCTACCAAAAGTAAAACTGCTGCAAGAGTAGATAAAGGAATCAAATTTAAAATAAAAGGAATAGTCAACACACAAACCAATAGTAAAACCCCGTGAATCATTGCTGAAACCTTCGAAGTTGCTCCCGCATTAGCATTTGCCGAACTTCTTACCACTACTGATGTCATTGGCAATCCACCGATAAATGAACTGATAAGGTTTCCGATTCCCTGAGCTTTTAATTCTAAATTGGTGTCGGTAATTCTTCTTTGAACATCTAATCGGTCTGAAGCTTCAATACAAAGTAGCGTTTCAATAGATGCTACAATAGCGATTGTTGCTCCTACAATCCATACTTTAGGATTTGTAAAACCGTTAAAATCGGGTAGTATTACCAGGTTTTTAAAATCATCAAGACTTTGAGGAACTGGTAAGGAAACCAAATGCTCTGTACCAATTGCTAAAGAACTTCCCGACATTTTAAATGCTTCGTTAAGTAAAATTCCAACAGCTACGGCAACTAATGCGCCCGGTAACATTTTCATTCTTTTTAAAGCAGGAATTTGATCCCAGGCTAAAAGTAGTCCTACAGAAACCAAAGTAACAATAACCGCTCCCGGATGTATTGCACCCATTAACTCACTGAAATAGTTGAAATTGATTCCGTTGGAAAATAATGTTTCATTTCCTTCATAGTCGTTATCAAAACCTAATGCATGCGGAATTTGCTTGATAATGATAATAATTCCGATGGCAGCAAGCATTCCCTCAATCACATTATTTGGAAAATAATTGGAAATACTACCTGCTCTGATGAAGCCTAAAACTAACTGTATAAGACCAGCAATAATACCGGCGCAAAGGAATAGTTCGAAAGCTCCAAGATCTGTAATTGCAGTTAAAACGATTGCAGTAAGACCTGCAGCAGGTCCTGAAACCGAAATATTTGAATTACTGAGTGCTCCAACGACTAAACCTCCTACAATACCTGCAATAATACCAGATAATGGCGGTGCGCCAGATGCTAAAGCAATTCCTAAACATAGAGGAAGAGCTACTAAAAATACAACGAGGCCTGAAGGGAAATTCTCCTTAATTCCTCCAAATAATGAATTTGATTTTTTCATGACAGCGAAAAATACTTAGTGTAACCGATTAATCTTAATTAAATAAAATATTTAACCAAAATCATCAGCGATAAAATTGAAATTAATTTAAAAAGGGCATCTATTCAACATCAAATCTGATATGAATATTTGCTAATGTATTTCAACTAAGCTTCGGGAGGTGGAGAAAATATGGTAAGAAATGGTGAAAGATGAAAGGAATCATCAATCAGCACAAAAGATCTGCGCTCGAGATCAGGCTCGAAAAACTTTAGAAAATCATGTACGTTTAAAGTCTTTGGTAAAGTCTTTTCGTAAACCGTAAATGATGAATAATGAGAGTGTGTTTCTTCTTCGTTTAAAATTACATTGGTTCTCTGTATTTCCCAACCGAAAACCGCAGCGATGCTCGGCAAGGCTGTGAAGTTTAGGATAAACAGTAATGTAATAATACTCCAGAATTTCATTCACTCAATTTTTTAAAGAAAGATTATTTCGTCTTTCTGCTCATAACCCAATCTGAGCTTGTAAGATTATAAATCTTCTGAATGTCTTTTAAGATTTCCTCAAAATCAATTTCAAGATCGATAATTTTACCTGTTCTTAGGTCAAAAACCCAGCCGTGAACAATAGGATATTCTTCTAAAATATACCTTTCCTGTACACAGGCCATTTTAATTACGTTAATACACTGCTCTTGAACATTCAGTTCTACAAGTCTGTCATAACGTTTACTCTCATCTTCGATAGAATCTAATTCTGCTTGATGCAATCTGTAAACATCACGAATATTTCTCAGCCAAGGATTTAAAAGTCCTAAATCTTGAGGCGTCATCGCTGCTTTTACACCACCGCAGTTGTAATGTCCGCAAATGATAATGTGTTTTACCTTCAAGTGCTCTACGGCGTACTGTATAACAGCTGTGGAGCTCATATCTAATGTATTTACAACATTTGCAATATTTCTGTGGACAAAAACTTCTCCCGGTTTTGCTCCCATGAGTTCTTCTGCGGTTGCTCTGCTGTCTGAACATCCTATGTAAAGGTATTCAGGATTCTGAGTTTTTGCAAGATCCTCAAAGAAGTGGGGATTGTCTGCTACTTTAGATTCTACCCATTTTCTGTTGTTCTCAAAAATAACTTCGTACGAATTCTTCATTAATTAAATTTTAAAGATTATAATTATTTATTTCGTTTAAATTATTTTCAAATTCAATAGACTGAATCAATAATTATGCAAAAATATTAATTTTGTAGAATTATCTACCATTTTTAACAAAGTTTAATATACTTAAAAATATGATAAAATTCAGGTTTAAACCCTGTTGTTGATGTAATCGTCTGTCGCTTTTTCGTTTGGATAAATCTTTGCAGGATTACCAGAAACCACCGAATTGTCTGGAACATCAAAATTTACAAACGCATTCGGAGCTATCAAAACATTTTTACCAATATTTATTTTTCCTACAATCACAGCATTTGGACCGATCCAAACCTCATCGCCAATAACGGGATAACCTTCGTTTTTCCCTCTGTTTTGCTGTCCAATCGTTACACCTTGAGCAATATTACAGTTTTTCCCTATTATCGTTTTTGGGTTAATCACCAAGCTTCCCCAATGTCCGAGATAAAAACCTTCCCCAATTTGAGTTTCAGGATAAATCTGAAAACCATATTTAATTTGGAAATGCCTTAAAACAATTCTCCAATAAAGTCCTAAAACAGGGATCTTACTATACTTTTGAGTTTTCCTTAAAACATAAATAAAATGTAAATTGGGATTGACGCATTTTGCCAAAATTTTGAAAGTAGAAAGCCATTTTCCGCTTTCCCGGTAGAAATCTTTCTGTATAGTAGAGTAGTCTGCCATGTAACAAATTTAAAAAATCTAAATGGTCTTGAAGCCAAAATAAATAAAAATTAATCTACATTCCGTCAAGAATAGAAACGATTTTCTGCACAGAGTTTTCAAGATTAAAAGGCATTTCGTAATCTTTTAGCTTATCGGTATATTTTTCAAAATCCTGAGAATCCAACAGCGCTTTTTTCATTCCGGAATAAATGCCTTCTTCAGAATTTTCAACAATTAAACCCAATTCTCCGTTATTCAGCATTTCTCTAACGCCGGAAACTTCAGTTGCAATAATTTTCTTTTTTAAAGTAATTGCCTCAAACAAAACGGTCGGAAAACCTTCATATCTTGAACTTAAAATATAAAAATCTGCTTTGTTGAAATATGGATAAGGGTTGTCTGTAAAACCCAACATCGTTGCAGTTTCATCAACATTCAGTTCAGTTTTCAGCTTTTTGATATTTTCAAAATCATATCCGTCACCAACAATTAGAATTTTGTGCTTAAAACCTTGTTCTAAGAGTTTTTTGTGTACTTTCAGCAGTCTGTCAAAACCTTTTTGCGGAAATACGGTTCCTACGGAAATAAAGGTTGAGACTTTCTGATCAAACTCATAATTAATGACGTTTTGCTCTGCTTTAGATACAATTTCTTCAGTGTCTAAAGGATTGTAGATTTTAACGATTTTCTGTTTCTGGATTTCGTTTTCGGCTAAATCAAGAAAAAGTTTTTCTATTTTTTCTGAAATGACCATGATTTTATCAAAACCGAAGAATTTTTTAATCTCAGTTTCGGTGTACTCTTTCACCTGGGAAAGATCATTATGAATCCAGACTATTTTTTTTGAAGACTGAAGCGGAGAATTGAGAATTTCATCCCGCATTCCATGAATCGCTGCAAACTCGATGTCGTATTTTTTTCCTTTTAATTTTCCATTATAAAGAAGAGTAGGAAACTTTTTCAATGCATTCTGATAAATAACTCTCGCTGCCTTTTTCGGAATATCCTGAATTCTGTTGGTGATGATCATTTCACCTTTATTGAGATAAATGATATTAATCCAATTGGGAACTTCGCTCAAATATTTTCCGGAATATAAATTTAAAAGTAAATCAATTTCATATTGATCCTGCGGGAGATTTTTCAGAAAAGTAACCAACACTTTTTCTGCACCACCGTGACGAAGTGAACCAATACGGATAAGGATTTTCTTTTTTTGAGACATTTATTGTAATTTATATTCTTTGATCAATTTATTTTTTACTAATTTATAAAAAGAAGTTCTTTTCGGTTGTAATATGCTGTAATAATTGAAATCATGAAGATCGTTTATTGAGAAATTGAATTGATGATTTTATTCCATTGAATAAGTGCTTCGCTTTTACGCCAGTTGAAAGATTCCTGAAAAGAAGATTGATTGAGTTCATTTAATAAATCTGGCCTATTGATAAGGGTTTGCAGGTTTTCTTGAAATTTATTTTCATTATTCATCGGGATTAAAAAACCGTTGTTTTGATTAATAATATCAGACGGACCGTAATTACAATCGTAAGAAATAAGAGCATTGCCACAAAATATTGCTTCTAAAAGCACCATTCCAAACGCTTCATTTATACTTGTAAATAGAAAAATTTTACTTTTTAAAAGTTCATTTTTGATTTCGTTAATTGGCAATCGACCTGTAAAAATAACTTTTGATTCTAACCTTTTTTCTTCAACTAGTTTTTTTAAGTTCTCCATTTCAGAGCCTTCACCGATTATTTTAAGGCTAAAATCTTTTAAATCTATTTCAGAAATTATATTAATGATTGCACCCACATTTTTTTCTTGATCTAACCTTCCAACATAGATTAGTTGGCTTTCTTTGCTTTGAAAGTCAATATTTTTAATGCTTTCAAAAGGTTCGCCTATAATATTCGGAATTAAATAGACATTAGGATTAAATGTTTTGTAATAATTAGACGAAGCTTTGTTAATGCAAACAATTCCGGCTAAGTTTTTATATTTGGGTCTTAATAAATCTCCCCAAATTTTACCACCCACTTCAAAATTAGAGTGCTCCCAAGCAAATGTTTTAGATGCAATTTTTTTATTTATAGAGATTTGTGCGGATAATTTGTACCAACATGAAATGATAGCGTCAAATTGAGAATGATTTTTTTTCAACCATTCGTTCATCACATCCCATTGTCCGAAATCATAAACGTATTTTTTCAGGCTGTATCTGTGGCGGAATTTTTTTAAATATTTATCTAATAATGGATTGACTTTGTTCACTCCCCAATGACCAAAAGAATCAACGGTATGAATTTTTATCTTGGGATTTATTTTATAAAATGTATTTTCTCCTTCCATCAAAAATAAGATACTTATATCATATCCGTTTTCACAGAGTTCATTTGCAAGATTAATCATTACTCTTGCAACGCCACCTGGTTTAAGATTTTGATAATAAATGAAAAGTATTCTTTTTGGCATTTTTAAATGAGTTTTGAGAATGGAAAAAGTAAAGTTGCCAATAATTTCATTTCAGTTGATTTTAATTCTGAAGTGATTTTTCTTAAAGATCTGCCGTCAACTTTTGAAAATTTCAGATAACCTCCCAGATTCCTTATAACCGGAATAGGGTTGCTCCAGATTTTTGAGCTGTAAGTATTCAGAAATGCTTTGTAGTTTTCGGCAAGTCCGAATGCATTTTTTTTATCGTAGAACTGATTAGCAAGTGACTGTTCATCATCTTTGTCCCGGAAATAAATTCTCGTTACTTCATTAATGCAGTAATGAAAACCCAGTTTATCAAACTGAAACTGGAAAACTCCTTCAGGAATAAAGCCTTTTCCCGAGAGATTTTCAAAATTCAGCTTCATTTTTTTATAAATATCTGTCTTTCCCATTCCCCATTTATCACCTTTGATTTTGTATTTATATCGCATATCAAAAATGGTACAGATTAATGGTGATTCGGGGAAGTGATCTCCTACAATATTTCCAAACTGATCTTCACAAAGTGTTGATACAAATACAATATTTTGATTATTGTTGATTTGTTCCCATGTATTGGTAAGAATTTCCATAGAATCTTTTGGCAATGCATCATCAGAATCTAAGGGTGAAAAATATTTACCTTCAGCAAGATCAATTCCACGGAAAAAAGTTAAAAACTTATGTTGATTTTCCTGGTGATAGTATCGAATTTTGAAGTCAGATATTTTCTGAAATTCTTCAACGAGTTCTTTCGTTTTGTCGGTTGAACCATCATCGATGACGAGCCATTCAAAATCTTTAAAAGTCTGATTCTGTAAAGATTCAAAAACCCGTGGTAGAGTATGCGCTCTATTAAAAGTGGGCGTAAGAATGGTAACTAATGGTTTTTTCATCCTTTCAGTTGATATTGTTTTTGAAAAACAGAACTTACCTGATTGTAAATTTTTTCATTATCAAATTTCTCTACAGATTGTATCAGGTTTTTCTTAAATTTTTCTGTAATCTCTTTACTTGTAAGGAATAGTTTCATTCCCTCATAAATTGAGTTTTCGTCCGGCTCTACAAGATAACCATCAAAGTCGTGCTCAATCATTTCCGGAATTCCACCTACGTTTGTACTTACAATTGGAATATTTAATCCCATTACTTCTCCTATTGTTAAAGGATAAGATTCAGACTCTGAAGGTAAAACAAAATAATCAGAATTTTTTATATAAGGATATGGATTGATTTGGCTATCGAGTAAGAGAAATGTTTTTTCTACCTTTAATTCTTTTGCCTGTTTTTGTAAATTTTCCATCTCAGAACCGCCTCCGATTACTGCAATAGAATGGAGAAACCCTTCATCTAAAAGTCTTTTGTGTACTTTCATCAAAGTGTGATAGTTTTTACGGCTATGCAATCTTCCCATAGATGAAAATACAGGAGTGGTGTCGTAATCAACAGGAAATTCTAATGCTTTTATTTTTACTTCATCAATTTTTATAGAATTATAAATGACAGAGCTTTTAGGATATTCAATCTGATACAAATCTTTAATAACCTCTCTGGTTTGTTTAGAACCGAAAATCACCCAGTCAAATTTTTTGAGTGCATTGATTCTGCTTAAAACTCTTTTTTCATCGGGATCATAGCTTACATCAGTATGAAACCAAGCAATTTTTCTTGAATTTAAAGGGCTTGATAGAATATTCTCAAACTCGGCATAAGTCGGTGCGATTTCTAGGTCGAAATCTTTTTTAATGATTTTACGGTATAATATTTTAGGATTATTTCGGTAAAAAGAGAGAATTATATTTCTTTTAACAAGCTGTAAGGTTCTAAGGAATTTATTGCTGCTCATATCTTCTCTTCCCTTTTGCAGAGTGATAAGTTCAATATCTTTAGGAATACTTTTTCTAAGTTCTCCCTGGTCAATTGTCAGAAAAAAAGTAATGTCAAACAGCTCTCTTGGTAGGTTTTCCAACAGATCAAGAAGAACCCTTTCAACTCCTCCCATTTCCATGGAACGATGGCGGAACAGAACTTTTATTTTTTGAGGCATTTGTGTATTTTAAAAAAAATTAATCCTTAAAGAAACAAATATAAGACTGTTTGAGCAATTCTTTTGTATTTTTACCCCTCAAAACATAACTGTATGAGTAAAGTTTCAGAAATTGCAACCACATTTGTCGCCTATCTTAAGCGTCCGGATCTATATCCTGAATTAAGACGTAAGATATGGAAAAATATATTCAACCGTTCATCTGGTTTACGAGGTAAAGAGGAAGCCGAAAAATGGTGTAAAAGCATCTCTGTTTCAGAGAAAGATTTTATAGAAAATATTTTGAAGATGAATTTCGTTCCTTTTGAAAAAAAATTCCCTCAAGAATACGAAAACGCATTGCAAGCACAAGAAAAAGCACCTGTAAAAATGGGAGGAGCGGGTTCTTTAAGCGTTATTTATTACATCAACGAATTTGCAAAAGCCCAAAGTTCTATTGAAACAGGAGTTGCCTATGGTTGGTCTTCTTTTGCCGCTTTAGCATCTTTGGTTTTCAGAAACGGAACGCTTTACAGTTCAGATATGCCTTATATTTTACAAAATCAGAGTGAAGACTTTGTAGGATGTGTAATTCCTGAAAAGTACAAAAGCAATTGGGATCTTTACAGATTTGCAGATAAAGAATCTCTTCCGAAAATTTTTGAAAAAACAAAAACTTTCGATGTAGTGCATTATGACAGTGATAAAACCTATGACGGAAGAATGTGGGCATATAAAATGCTGTGGGACAGATTGAGAAAAGGAGGCGTTTTTATGAGCGATGATGTGGGAGATAATGCTGCATTTAAAGATTATTGCGAACAGAATAACCACAAACCACATATTATTGAGTTTGACGGTAAGTTTGCCGGAGTTATTATAAAAGAATAAAGAAAAACCACAGATGATTCTGTGGTTTTTTAGTTTATAAAAATTTTCGTTGAATTTTTTTGAAAATACTATTTTGCTTTACTTTCAAAAATCCTGGGAGATTTTCAATGTCGGTTATTTTTTCGCCATATAAACTATCAATTTTCCTCCTTTTTGTGGTATCTAAAATAGTTTGATGCCAGTTTTTGTGCAGTTTTTCTTTCTTGGAAAATTCCTGGGAAACTCCTTTTTCATGTATGCGATAATAGTAAAGCGGAGCTTTTACGAATTTAAAATTACCAATTTCGTAAAGTTTTAAATACAAATCCTGATCGACAGCTGAGGTCAGTTTATCATTAATCCCCGAAGTTTTATAATACGCTTCTCTTTTGAATGTGAAAAAATGAGTAGCTTCAAAAAAAACATTAAAAAATAATTTATTACCGTTTTTAATTGCACGAGAATGTGGAAATAATTTAATAGGATTTAGTTTTGCGTCGCATTCGTAGAATTGAGAATACACTACAATATTATTTTCAGAGTAGTTTTCTATAATAATCTGCAGCGCATTTTCTGTTAAAGTATCGTCGGGATCAACAAATCCGCAGATTTCTCCTGAGGCTAAGTCAATACATCTTTTTTTTGTAAGACCTACACCGCTATTTTCTTCATTTCTAAAAATTTTAACTTTTGGATTATCTTTTGTGAGTTCTATTATTTTTTGATAAGAATCATCTGTAGAACAGTCGTCAACAAGTACAATTTCATATTCCTGATAAGTTTGTTTCAGAATACTGTCGTAGCACTCTGTAAAGTAGTTATAATTATTATAATGTGCGACAAGAATTGAAAATTTAATCATATGGAGAAAACAATATTAATTTTCTTTAAAATGGTTACTAAATTACGGTGCAACAGCTTTTAGTATCGTTTGGGTAACGGTATCAAGATGTTTATTCAATGAAAAATTTTGGTGAATAAATTCTTTGCCAGAATCTCCGAATTCTCTCATGATATTTTGGTTTTCTAAAAGAAAAATCATCTTTTCTGCCATTGAATCTAAATCGTGTTCATCAACTAAAAACCCTGTTTTACCATCAATCACCGTATCGATAATACCGCTATGTTTGGTTGAGACTATAGGCAATCCGGCAGCAGAAGCCTCTATAATTACTACAGGTGTACCTTCTGCATCTCCATTGGCTGCAGTTACAGAATGCTGTATAAAAACACTGCTTTTCCGGAAAAGCTCTAATTGCTCTTCCTGATTAATCCAGCCTACTAATTCTACTCGATCCCCAATTTGTAATTCTTCAATTAATGTTTTGCATTCTTCGAATAATTCTCCGTCACCTGCAAAAACTAATTTTGCCTGAGGAAATTTTTGAAGAACTTTCGCAAAGGCCTTAATGCTTATTTGAGGAGCTTTTGTTGCTGTAAAACGACCAATTGCTAAAAATTGGTATGCATCATATGCCGGATTAATTTTAAAAAAATCTTCTTTTGCTCCAATAGGAGAATATATTATTTGTTCATCTTCGAATCCAAAATTTTTCAGCTTAGGAATCATGTTTTTTGCTACAGGAATGACATAAGAGTTATAATTTGCCAGGTTTTCGTAATTTTTTGTATTACCGTCTACCACATCCTTTTTATTTATTTCATACCCTAAAACATTAGCAACTATCGGGATATTTAATTCTTCACAGATGCTTTTTACAGCGGCGCCGGTATTTAAATAATCTGCAACAACACAGTCAACTCTTTCTTTTAAGAGAATTTTCTTAAAACGTTTTTTGATAAGTATTTCCAGCCTTTTTTGATTCATTAAAGAGAGGGCAGTAAACAAATATCTTACTATTTTTTGTCTTTTAAGACTTGTGTTTAAATAAAAATAAGGAACAAAGCCTCCAAAAAGAACAACTTTCTCAAATGGTAGTTTATCAATATAATTTTTTACAAAAGGACCCATAGGTTTATTTAAACCTGGGGTGACAATTAAAATTTTAGGTTTTTTCATTGTGTTTTTTTAGATATCAAGAATTTGCCTGTAATAATCTTTAGTCATTATCATTTATCCTTTTGAGGATGTTTATATCTTTTGCATTAAAATTACAATAATTTGTAAAAATATCAAAACCCAAGACCAAGTATCATTTATTGAAAAATAGATTATGAATTTCCAGTTAAGCACTTTCAAGTTTCTAAAATACGACTAAAACATATTGATTTAAAGAGAACAAGGACAAAAAAAATGGTTTGTTATAACAGCAAAAATAAATTTTAGATTTATTTCTATATTTTTGTCTACAATTATTTATTAAATTCCCTCCATGCAACCATTAGTAACTGTTTCTATTCCCGTTTTTAAATGTGAAAAGTTTATCATCAGATGTTTAGAATCTGTGAAAAGCCAAACGTATAAAAATTTAGAAATTATTCTTGTTAATGATTGTACACCAGATAACAGTATGTTTCTTATCAAAAATTTTATGGAAGCTAATCAGGAACTCAATATCAAGATTATTGAGCATGAAGAAAATTCGGGGCTTTCTGTAGTAAGAAACAATGGGATAAAAGCAGCTACGGGGAAATATCTGTTTTTTTTAGATAGTGACGACGAGATTACGGCTAACTGTGTCGAATTATTGGTTGAAAAAGCTGAGAAAACAGACGCTCAGGTTATTGTAGCACAGAATAGATGGATTAACACTTTTGATAACAGCACAAAAGATTTCGGCTTTCCTACCATCGCAGAAAAAAAATACTACGATAACAATCTGGAAATATTTTCAGTTTACAGTAAAGGAGGATTTCCTTCATCATCATGGAACAAACTATATAAAAGAGACTTTATTGCCGACAACAAAATTTATTTTGTGCCAGGATTATTTGCGCAGGATGAGTTGTGGTTTTTTCATTTATTACTCAAAACAGAAACTTTGGCAATTATTGACGATATTACTTATCTGTACTATCTTCATGGCGAATCGGTTATCTTTAACAGGAAAAAAAAGAATTTTGAGAACTATCTTACTATTCTTGACTATTTTTCAAAGTCGTATAAAGAGGAAAAGAATCTGTTATTAAAAAGTCTTATTAAAAGTAAAATTATTCTTTTCAAAGAGATGGTTTTAGTGATGCAGTGGAAAGCGTTAAAAGACAGAGAATATCTGAAAACCAACATTTCCAGAATGCAAAAACTAACAAGATTAAATCTTGTGGATTATTTCAGTTCAAAATTTCCGATAGATGTTAAAAAGAAAAATTTTTTCCAAAGCTTACCGGCTAATTTTTCCTTAAAGCTTTTTATCTGGCGTTTTGAAAGATAATTTTCTATTTTTTGTACTTGTAAAAAGTAAATAGCAGGGAAAAATCTGATAACAATAAAGTGTTGTAAATTTTTGCAAAACCGCGAAACTGAGAAGTAACAATTTTTTTATCTAATTCGGTATAAGATTCCTGAAGTCTTTTTTTCTGCAGTAGTTTTTCTTCAGAATTCATGTTTTTAGAAAAGTAATGAAAAAGTTTAATTGCGTTGACAAGGTTTTTATATGCAGTAAATTCAAATATAGGACGGCGATTATCATAAATCCCTTTTTCTTTAAATAATTTACGAAGTAAATAATCTGTTCGGGCAAAATCAATTTTTTTAGGAGAAATCAGTTTTGATGATGAATCAGAATGTATGTAATGGGTATAGACAGCATCACAACTTCCTACAAATCTCGCTTCTTCCAAAATAAGTCTTTCAACAATTTCATCACCATTCAAAAGTGGTTCTGTAAAACGATAAGAGTGAGATTTAAAAACGTTTTTTCTGTACAATCCTCTGATATGATTGTCATATCTACCTACAGTGTCTTTCATAATCTGAGATCCTGTAAATTTTTTAAATTCAAAATTTTTTAAGTCAGATTGATAAATATTGTGGGTGTTTTTTATTTTCCCGTCCGTAAATTTTGTAATAACAATAGGACTTACAATATCAAGCTCGGGGTGAGCTAGAAATGTTTGGTAACATTTTTCAATCGTATCAAAATCAATCAGATCATCATGATCAAAAAGGAAAATAAATTCTCCTACAGCCTTTTCCTGTCCATAAGCCTTAGAATATTGAGCGTACTTCTGATTTTTTTTGGTATAAATTTTAATCCTAGAATCCTGTTCTGCAAAACGTTCCAAATCCTCTAATGTAGAATCTGTAGAACCATCATTTACACAAATGAATTCAATATTTGAATAAGTCTGATTCAGAAGGCAATTCATAGAAGATTTTACAAAATCTCCCAACTGTACAGAGTTGTAATATGTTGTGATAATTGAAATTAAAGGTAGTGCTTGCATATTTGTACAAATATCTGAATTTAATTTTATTAAATTGATTGAAACTTTAAGATCTAACTTGTGTAAAACTTTGACGCTCACAAATGTTCCATAAATAAGTTTTAAATTTGTCATATATTAATGATCTATGTGCGGAATTGCAGGTATTGTGAAAAAAAATATTTTAAACGATGATTTTTATAAAAGAAGTCTGAAAAATATGACCGATTCTATTATTCATCGTGGTCCGGATGATGAGGGTCATGAGTATTTTCAAAACTGTTTTTTAGGTTTCAGACGATTAGCGATTGTTGATCTTTCAAAAGACGGGCATCAACCAATGTACTCAAATACAAAAAATGAATGTATTGTCTTCAATGGAGAAATTTATGGTTATCGTGATTTAAAAAAGGATCTTTCTGAATATTCTTTCAAAAGTAATACAGATACAGAAGTTATTCTTTCACTGTATCAAAAATATGGTTCTGAGCTTCCAAAACATTTAAACGGAATGTTTTCTGTTGCAATTTGGGATGAAGAAAAACAACAGCTGTTTTGTGTAAGAGATCGTTTTGGAGAAAAGCCGTTTTACTATGCAACAGGAAAAAACGGTGAATTTATTTTTGCCTCTGAGATTAAAGCTATTTTGGCAACAGATTTAGCAGATAAAGAATTAAATGATGAAGCAGTTTCCCATTTTTTACGTCATTCATACATAAATAGTCATCAAAGTATTTATAAAAATATTAAAGTTTTGCCACCGGCTTCACAATTAGTCTATAAAAATGGGGAAGTTAAAATTTCTCAATATTGGAATTTGCCTGAAGAAGAATTAAATATTTCAGAAGAGGATGCTGTACAAAAATTTAAAAATCTGGTTCAAAAATCTGTAAAGAAGCAACTGATTGCTGATGTAAAAGTAGGGGCTTTTTTAAGTGGTGGATTAGATTCCGGAACTTTGGTTGCATTGTCATCCAAATATAATTCAAAACTTACAACATTAGGATTTGGTTACGAAGGTGAATGGAATGAAATGCCTGAAGCAAGAAGTATTTCTCAAAAATACAATACCAATCACAAAGAAGTTTCCCTTAAAGATGAAGAAATTCCCAAGTTATTGGTAGAAGTTTTAAAAAAATTAGATGAACCACTTGCAGATACCGCAATTCTAGCAACGTATACCATTTGTGAAGAAGCAGCAAAAAATATGACGGTTGTAATTACTGGAAATGCAGGTGATGAGCTTTTTGGCGGATACAAATGGTACCAGAAAGAAAAAGAAATTCTCGACAAAGGAAATGCGAATCCAAGTTTGTTGAATTTTTATAAAATAGGATCTACTGTTAGCAAAAAAATAGGTTTTAGAAAAGGACAGGATTATTTTCTGGATAAAGTTTTCAGGGCAAAATTTCCGGATATTGTGGCTTATCAAAAAGAAAAAGTACATAGTAATTTTACAAAAAAAGAAACTGCTTTACTTTTAAAATCAAATACGGAATATGAACATTTATATGATTTTCCGTTAGATAAAACCAATCTGAATACTCCCATGAAAATGGATCTCACCAATATTATTCCGGGAGATTATATGGTAAAAGATGACCGAATTGCGATGATGCACTCGATCGAGTTAAGAACTCCTTTTTTAGATAAAGATTTGGTCGAATTCTGTTCTGCTCTTCCTGCAAGATATAAAGTAAATACTGACCAGACCAAAATTATTCTAAGGAAAGCTTTTGGTGAATTACTGACAGATAATATTCTAAATAAACGAAAACAAGGATTCGGTGCACCTGTAGAAAAATGGCTAAAAATTCCGGCTATGGAAGAGCTTTCATCAAAAATTTTAAAAAATCCGGCATCAAAAATTTTTAATAAGCTCGATTTTCAGCAGGTCCAGAAAAATTTACATTATAATTATAAACATTGGTCTCTTTTGGTATTGGGAATTTGGATGGAGGAACATTGATCAAATTATAGATTAAATTTAGTAGGAAGATTTTGTATTTATTATTTGAACTGATTTCTGATTTTGATTAAAATTGCTTTAAAGATTATATCAAATTTTGAAATATTTAAAAAAGAAAATTTAGTAATTTCAAAAAAGGAGGGTAAAAAGGATTCTTTCAATGAATGATAACGAATCCACTCGCTTATTAAGCTTTCACATATTTCATTTTTTTGATCAGTACTATAATTAAGATTTTCAATAAAATAATGATTTATCTTAATTTTTTCTAATATTCTTCTTTCTCTTTTCTCTAAAGTATTATAATTTCTGGTAGACTGTAAAGAGTGTCTGAAATAATTTTGTTTATCAGCATGAAAGTATACATCTCCTTCAGATAATAAAATATGAGAATAAAAAAACCAATCTCCAGATGTTTTAAGATTATTAATAGAATTTACAGCTTCATAACCAAGTTCTTTTTTAAAAATAACCGAACTTGCATTGAGTATAAAATTCTTTTTTGAAAGATATTTTTTTACATATATTTTCCCATCTATTTTGTGATCTTTATTCCACAATGTACTATGAAGCTCTTGCGTATATTTTTGAACATTGTTATGAAAAGGCTCTTCATTTTCACCAATTAAATTTGAATCGCAATAGTAAAGTGAAATTTCAGGATTTTTTGAAAGAATTTTATGTGCTGTGTCTAAAAAATCAAATGTGCAAAAATCATCGCTTTCCGCAATCCAGATATAATCATACTTCGCCAACTGAATGCCTTTCTTCCATTGTTCAAAAGTATTTCCTGTATTTTTTTTGTTATAAATCTTATGTGATATTCGCGAATCTTTATAAGATTCTAAAATTTGGATGCTGTCATCGGTAGAATAATCATCTAAAATAATAACTTCAAAATCCTCAAAGGTTTGTTTTAGAATTGATTCAATTCTTTTCTTAAGATATTTTCCGTGATTATAGTTAGGAAGAATTATTGAAAAACCCATTGAAGACTATTTTTTACGCAAAACTAATGTCTGGAAACCTCCAATGCAATTTTCCATATTATATTGATGTTCAAATTTTTCCCATGCTTTGCCAAATATTGTTTTTTTTGGATTTCTGTTTTTCTCATTCAATACAACAGATTTTACATAATTTTTGATCCTTACAAGAGGAATATGATTACGCACAAATGCAGCATTTTGCAAGTAAATTGCCTCAATTTGAAATTTATCTTTCCACAGATTATGAAAATCATCAAAACTCCATTCAATAACATGATAAGGATTGCGTAATTCTGTTGTTGTTTTTCTGTTAATAGGAGTTGAGATTATAAGTGTACCATTATGATTTAATAATCCGTTAAGATTTTCTATGAAGTCGGAATAGTTGGGTATGTGCTCAATCGTTTCAAAACTTACAATAACATCAAATTGCTTTTCTGAAGTAAATTTTGTAGCATCTGCACAAATATGATTTATTCTGTCATGCCCATATCTGTGTTCGGCATATCGTAGAGCGTTCTGATCAAGATCAACTCCCACAATATATTTAGCATCTCCCTTAGTAGCTATTAAATATGAGCCGAATCCGCTTCCACATGCGATATCCAAAACATTCTTATCTTTTACATAATCGCATACAAATTCATAGCGATCCTGATGTTGTTTTTCGGTAGTGTGCAGGAGAAAGCCTTTTACCCATCTCTCGCCACTCGTATGTAAAACACCTTCTGCAAAGGTGTTTAATTCATACTTTAAGCAAAAAACTTCTTCTTCTAATATATTTTTAGTATTCATTATTTAGTTTTTAATTAAAGGTTGTATGTATGTTTATTTTTATGGCTTATAATTACTATTTATTTTTATTTATAGTGATATAGCTTCATATTAAAGATAAATTTTTTAATATAATTCATTATTTTATTATCTTTTTAAAGATAATACTTGTTAAGTATTTTTTTTAAATAAACTTCTTTGTTGTTCAAATTATTTTTTATAAAATAATCTTCTACGCCTGGAATATTTATATCATATCCCGACCCACTTCTGATTAAATTAATTTGAGGCTTGATATCATAAAAACGCTCTATAATCTCCAATATTTCTATAATAGAATAATTCTGAGTATATGCAACATTAATGATTTTGTTAAGATGTTGCTTGTCTAGTAGGTCAAATGTTATATTTTTTACGTCTTCGGCATCGATAAGATTTCGCGTAGCTTTAGTGTGAACGTTAATGGTCTCATTATTTTTTACTGCATTCACAATATAATTCATGAGAAGATTGGGGTTTCCGCCTTTTCCTACTGCATTGCTTACTCTTAATATTAAAAATTGATTACACGATTTCTTAATCAGCTGCTCCATTTTGAGTTTATGAAGAACATAATCGCTTCCGGTTTTAGAAGAATCATAAATGCTGCAGGTAGAAAAATAGATAAATATTTTATCTGGATTTTCTGTGATCGTATTTTTAATAAGATTTTCTTCACGTAAAAATTCTTCAGCTCTTGTTTCTAAAGAGTTTGAAACTCCGGATGCAAAGAAAACAGTATTTTCTCTATCATGATTTATAAATAATGATGCTATAAGTCCTTTTCCTACAATCATTCTAATATTTTTTTTACGATTCGTTCTGAAGCTTTTCCATCACCGAAAGGATTATTTTCACTTTTAAAAATAAATTCTTCAGGATTATTATAAATAAAATTAAAGTTGCTTTTTATTTTCTGAATATCTGTTCCTACCAATATACCACAGTTACAGGTAATCACTTCTGGCCTTTCTGTTTCTTCACGGAGGATCAATACCCTTTTTTGTAAACTGGGCGCTTCTTCCTGTATTCCTCCGGAGTCGGAAATGATTATTTTAGATTTTGCCATTTTTGTGATGGCTTCAAGATAAGAAAGGGGTTCGGTGAAGTTTATATTTTTAGGTGTCTCGTTTTCGAAGACCTCCATAATGATGCTTCTTGTATTCGGGTTTGGATGAAGAGCCCATTCAAATTGAGTTTCGGGATTTTCTTCAGCAAGTTCTTTCACTGCCTGAGCAATATTTTTCAGTGGCTGCCCAATATTTTCCCGTCTGTGAGCGGTAATAAATACGTAATCTTTATATTCAACAGAAATGTTTTCTTTTTCTGTAACATATTGAATCATATCAACGATGCTGTTTCCAACCAAAGAAATTTTATTCTCAGAAATATTTTCTTTCAAAAGGTTTTGTTTTGCCAATTCTGTAGGAGCAAAATTTACATCAGCTGTTAATGAAATAACGCGTCTGTTGTATTCTTCAGGAAAAGGAAGCTTGATATCTGATGTTCTTAATCCAGCTTCTACGTGATAAAATTTTCTCTGCTCCAAAAAAGAAGACATAGATGAGGCCAATACTGTGAATGTATCACCCTGTGCAATTATTTTCTGAATATTTTCTTTATGGATAAGATTAGATATTTCATCAATCAGTTTAGCAATTAAATTAGAATTGGTAAATGATAACGACTGTACTGATAGACGATGCTTTGGAATAATGCCGAAGCTATTTTCCATTTCTGTAAGTAAAGAATCGTGCTGCCCAGTATTTACAACACAAATATCTACATGAAGTTTTCTGAATTCATTAATAATTGGGAATAACTTTAGAAATTCTGGTCTCGTCCCATAAATAATTGCAATTTTATCATCCATCAGATACGTTTTTACAAAAATAATAAAACTTAGCGTCTTATACGTTTAATAATATATTTCACCAACATTCTTAAAGGAAACTGATCAAGAATCTCATCTGAAGAAATCATTTTCATATTATTGATGACATTATGAATTTCTTTTTTTCCTTCTTTTATTTCAGCCACATTCTTCACATGATAGTAAGCGTGTACAAAATCTTTAAAAGGGTTGGGTGTGTCTCTTTCGTGCCAAGTTCCTACAAAATGGTGACTGGCATAATTTTTTGGAAGATCCAGACAAAAGTAAGTGGAAGGATAAATCACAATTCCATCTGCTAATTCCTGATACTCATCTTTTTCTGCATCCGCATTGTATTCATTCACCAAAAGATCTGAAACAAAAACGGTATTGGTGGTAAGATCAAAATCTGTTTTTTTATGGTAAAAATCTAAGACTTTTTTTGGCCATGGATGTCCTGCTTCTGTACCCCAAAGTGCAGTAAACGGAGATCCTTTAATTTCGAACCCCGAAAAAGCACGGTGAATGAGAAATTCATTTAAAGAAAACTTTACTTCAACATCTATATCCATGTAAATTCCGCCTTGTTCAAACAATGCTAAAGCTCTTGCATAATCTGATACAAATGCCCATTTTTTCTGTTCAGTAGCTAAACGAACATATTCACAGCAATTGATGTCAAAATTGGTTTCATTCCATTCTATAATTTCATAATCCGGAAGGTTTTTCTTCCATGAGTCTAAACATATGAAAAAAGAATCTGGTTTTGGTTTTCCGCCAAACCAGCAGTAATGTATTTTTTTTGGGATCATTGTTATCTTTTTACAGACATATATAAAAATATTCCTGCAGTTATTATTTTATTTTTATTTTTATCAAAAATCCAGCGATGTTTTGGATGACCTCTGAAAGTACCTTTTATCTCAAGACCTTCTAATACATTTTCAATTTTTTTATTTTCTAATATATCATCATAAATAATAGAAAGGTCGTGAGTATTTTTAAATCTGCTGATAAGATTTCCTAATATTTTATTGTCGTAAAAATGATGAATCTCAACCAGGATGTCTGTATTTTTTTGCCATACAAATTTCTGTGGCTGTAACAAAAAATCTTCTGCACCTTCGCAGTCAATAAGTAAGAAATCTATTTTGTTATTCCATCTAAGTAGAATCTCTTCTGAAGCTTCACCAAATGTATGATAGGTTTTTTTTAGATTATTTGCTTCAACCCAAGAGTCAATAAGAGGCTGGAAATTTGAATCCATCTCAAAAACATACATGTTTTCTGGTCTTAAGAGATTGCTTAAACCTGCTGGATAATAACCTTTATGACCACCAATTACCATTATGTTTTTTATGTCTTTATTAATTAGATCAGAGAAAAAACGATGCAGAGCGTATTCATATAAACCAAGTGCTTCTGCTAATTTTAAACTAGGTTTTAAAATATCCGGAATAACTAAACCTGCAAAAGGACCTGTGTAAATCTGATTGCCTGTTTTTTCTAGTACAGTAATAGTGGTAGCATTTTCTGAGAGTGATTTCGAAAATATATTGTCTTTTATTTTTGTTAGAATTTTCATCAGCTTTTGGTAATTTGGTTATTGAGTAAAATTTACTTTCAATATTATTTTTAAAATCAGTTTTCGTAAAGAATGTCTTTTTATTAGGCTGTAGTTTTAAAAAAAGATTTTTTAAGAAAATAATTAATCATATAAATTTTTATTTGAACTCCTTTAATTTTATTTATTTTAGAAATAAAACTTTTGTTAGTCAAATTTTCATAATCCCAATAGTTCTTTGCAAACATTTTTCTATTTTCTAACGGGATTTTAAAATTGTTCATCTTTTCTTTATATGCCAAGGCCGCTCCTTTAGGATTGTCGATTAATTTTTTCTTTCCCTGCGCTGTCAAACCATCGGGGATGTATTCTGCATTGACAATTGATTCAAGGATATATAAAAATTTATACATTTTATCCATTCGGTTAAATACAACAGATTCTAACATAAATTTCTCTTCTGTAAAAGTAGGATATTCAAACCTTTTGGCTAACTCAGTTTTGAAGATTAGAGTAACTTCACCATGTATTTTATATCTATAAATCATTTCATAAGTGGTGGCGACAGTTTCTGTGGTAATTTTATTATTGGCTGTATTTTGGTTTAAAATATTTATTGGCGAAGCTAATGCAATAATATCTTCTGTCTGAGCTATTAATGGCAGTTTGGTGAAAATTGTTTCGATCGCATTATTTTCTAAAAAATCATCACTGTCAATGGTCGCAAAATATGAAGTGTTAATGTTTCTAAGAGCAGTATTAATGGCAACATGTTTACCCTGATTTTCCTGATATATGTAGGTGATTTTAAAGTTTGCTTTGCTCTTAAAGTCTTCTACTAAATCTTTAGTATTATCAGAAGAACCATCATCTACAATAAGCCATTCAAAATCTTTTGAAGTCTGAGATTGCAGGCTTTCAAATAACTTTGGCAATATATAAGCCCGGTTGTAGGTAGGTGTAAATATCGTTAAAGTCATTTCAGTTTTTTTATAATTTTTGCAAACTCATTTCCCCAATTTTCCCAATTGAGCTCTTTATCATAAAGCTTTCTTGCATTTTCTGAAAATTCTTTTACTTTTTCAGGGGATTTTAGCAATTTTTCGATTTCATTGGCATAATCTTTTGCTTCGGCTTCAGCAGATAATAAACAACCGTTGTATCCGTTGATAACATGAGCCGAAACTCCCCCCGTATCTGTAGAAATTACAGGGAGACCATATCCTGCCGCTTCACAGAATGCAATAGGAGTGCAGTCTGCTTTTGTAGGAACAAACAGAAAGTGAGAGCTTAGCAAGTGATTTTGAATTTCTCTAAATTCATCTGGATTATTTTTATTAAGAAAAGGAATTATCGTCACCCAATCAGCTTTTATTTCAGGATTACAGCCTACAATTAGCATTTTTACAGGATATCCTTTTTCTTTTAAAATCTTTAAACTTTCGTAGGCGAGCATTCCTCTTTTTCTGATCCAATCTACGGCAAGGAAAAGAAAAGTAAAATGATCTGTACTTTTATTAAAATCTATTTTTTCTGGTACAATGATGTTGGCTCCGAATTTTATAGTCTTTACTTTTTCCTTATTAATTCCATAATAGTTTATCGCAAAATTGCTTGCCCAATCTGATGAAAATACAGCATAAAACGAGTTTTTTAATGTTTTCTTTTCTAAATATTTGGTTTCTATTTTTGATAAAATCCCAAATCCGGAATAGTAGTGGTAATAATTAAGAAGCTGCGCAACATTTGCATCATTCAGATAAACAATTGGAATATCAGTTTTTAAATATGCAAAATCATTGACATGAGTTGGATTGAAAATAACATCCACTTTGAAGTTTTTTAAATTTTTCTCCAAACGGCTGGCTGCAACTTTTGCTTTATAGGTAAATAAATGACGGTTATAACCTCTATTAAATATTTTATTAAAAACTTTTTCTATCAACCTAAATCTCTTCTCCTCTTTTTCTGTGAAAAGAACTCTGGGAATCCAAACCACCTCATATCCTTGAATGAGGAGTTGCTCATACATCTTAAACATCGTTCCGGACCAGTTTTTTTTGTCCTCCAATGGCACTACGCTGTAGAATCCTATCTTCATTTTAGTATTTTGTCTCTAAATGTTAAAAAAGGTAACTCTAATCTTTTATAAAGAATTGTAGAGATAATAATAGTAATACTCCAAAATAAGAAAAAATTTATAATATCTGTTCTTATTTTAAATAAAGGTAAGATCCAAAAATTGACCAATGAGAGATTAATTAAGTACATAGAATACGATATCAACGATATGTGGATAATTATATTCTGTAAACTTTTAAACTTTATATTTTTAATGCTGTTTAGAAATGGCAAGGTGATCATAATAGCTATTGATGCAAATGTAAAGGAGAACAGATATTGGAAAGGTTGGTACAGCGATTCTAAATTGTGAATAAGCAATATGGCTATACATCCAATGATGAAATTTATATTTCTGTATTTATTGAATACATTGGGATAATATACATAAATCCAGGCAGCTAAAACTCCATAAATAATGGCATCAATTCTTGTTATAACTTGTCGTACAAAATACCGGTCGTAGATAAAATAGTTTTTTGTTCCAAGATCAAAATAGTAATATATTCTTACCGTGTTTGCTAATAGAATGATTAAAATTATACCGACCAAAAAGGTTGTTTTTTTACTTTTTCTGAAGAGAAAATGAATTAAAAAAAACAGTAAAGGACAAATCAAGTAAAACCATTCTTCTACAGTGAGACTCCATGACTCAGGGAAAAAATTCTCAATAGGGTAGTATAAGTTTTGAAGAAAAAAAGAATATTTAAAAAGGTCAGAAGTTATATTTTTTCCATTGACTAAACCTTCAAGACCAATTAAGATCAATAAGATGAAATAGTAATTTGGTAAAGTTCTAAGCCATCGTCTCGCCCAGAAATTAAATATTTGTTTAAAAGAAGTTTTTTCAGTAAACACTTTAATCATTATTTTACCAATCAAAAAACCACTTAATACAAAGAAAACCGCAACACCATCAATTAAAAAAAAAGATAAAAAATTTTGAAAATCCTCAGGCAGATATACTTTGCTATGAGAAATCATAACCAATAAAATAGCTAATGTCCGCAAAATATCCAAACCGACAGTTCTGTGACCGGAAGTGGATAAAGAAAACAATTTTTTAAGCATATTTTTTTATTAAATATATTCTCAGGTTTCCTCTCTTTTTAAGAATCCATTTTAAATGTTGAAATGCTAAGCTGAATTTTCCTTTTTTTAAAAGATTAAAAAATGCTATTCTGCTTCTTGAAAAAATCTGCCAGTTGGCATATTCTTTTACTTTTTCACCATACGTTTCAGCAATAATTTCGTCAAGATGATTGTGTCGCAAATCTCTTTTATAGTTAATACCGTTGGACAATCCTTCTTCGTGTCGCAGATAAGCAGACATCGTAAAACCTGAACCCCGAATTTTTCCGTTTAAAGAACATGCCATGTAGAGGAAAGTGTCAAAATATAATAATTCGGGATGTCTGAAAAGTATTTTTACTGCTGTGTTTTTTAAAACCTCAGCATTCATAAATACAGAAGTGGTATGTACGATCCAGTGCCGGAAAATCTCAAAAGGGGAGTAATCTTTGTCTTCTACTTTGGCAAATATACTGTCGTTTAGCAGAGGATTAGAAGATATATTTTTCACCTGATGAAAGCACATTGAATAGTCTTGGTTTCTTTCTAGAAAGTCATACTGTATCTGGAGCTTATTTTCATCAATCCAGTAATCATCACCTTCACAAAAAGCCAAATATTTTCCTGTAGATTTTTGTAGTGCATTAAAAAAATTAGGCGTTGCACCTAAGTTTTTTTTATGTGATATAAGGTTAATTTCAATGTGAGATGGTTTATTTTTGATAAAATTATTGATAACCGTTACTGTCTGATCAGTTGAGCAATCATCAGAAATAATAAGCTCAACAGGAAAATTTACTTTCTGCATAAAAATTCCCTGCAAATTTTTTATAATAAATTTTTCTTGATTATAGGTAAGAACAATAATGGAAACTTTATTCATATAATTGAATGATATCTATGCCTTTATAAAATTGGGTGTCTACCAACTAAATTTAGGATAATTTATTTTAATACGTTCTTTCTTTTGTTTGTCCGGTATTATCAATAATCCAAGAACTTGAATCGGAAGCATGTGCTCTATAATGCTTTTGTTCATCAGTAAGATTAGAATAATCAATATGCCATCCCATGTGGTCGCACGTGAAATTTCCTGCAATTCTAAGTGCTTTGAAATGATTGTCATCCTTTTGGTAATCTTCAAAAGAAATGGGTTTGTATAGTGCGAAAGTTGTATCTAGTCTCGTTAAAAATATATCTTTATCTACTTCATTTTGCCAAAATCTCTGTTCCCAAGCTATAACCTTATTTTTAGCAGGATAAAAATCGGGAATGTTTGAAATATCCAAGGCAAAACCTGCTTTAGTAATCCACTCATCGTATTTCAGTAAATTTTTAACTAATATTCTCATAAAGTTTTTTGGAAGCTTTTTATTCGGCAGAATATCCGGATCAGTCAATATAAAAAAACCACCCTTGGCAAGTCTGTTGAATAAATCTTTGTTTTTGAAAAAAACCATATGTCCCTCATTTTTCTGCAATGAGATAATTTCAACCCTCTCTTTAATTTCTTCATAATAGTTTAAAAGAGGCTCGTATGTTGATTGATTATCAATAATATAAATTTTGGTAAATTTTCTTTCTATTAAAAAGCTTACGAGCTCTTTCAGTGTTTTTAATTGATTAAAATTTACAATAATTACGGGAATTGTTTTGGGAAACACGATTTGTCTTAAGAGTCGTATACTAAGATATTTTTTTGCAGCTTTTGCGATTCGAATAAATTCTGTAGATTTTTTCATTATGACTTCTCTGATTCAACAATAAATTTTTTAAAAAACTTTTCATCATTTTTTTGTAGAATGATGAAATATTTATGCTGTATGCAAAATAAGTTACAGTGTAAGATATTGTTGTGTAATGTGCTTTTAAAAACAAATATATTAAAAATCTTATAGTTATATGGTTTAAGAGATGTTATATTCTTTTAAAAAACAGTCATCAAAGGCTTATGAATGACCAGATATAATGTGGTGAGAGTAAATTTTAAGTAAAAATATAATCGACAGAACAAAGAAAATAAAGATATTCATCAGTTGCTCTGGAAAATATATTAAAGAGTCTAAATAAATTTAAAAAACACGACGAGAGTCATGTTTTTATTTTTCTAAAATCATTTTTACCAGCATTTTTGTATTAGCAAGAATACTTCTTTGTAAGATGATTTCTTTTCTGTTTTTTAATAAAAAAGGAAGGGTTGAAAGTTTCTTATCAACAGTTTTATTAAAAATTTCAATCAATCTTCTGTTAATAATTTCATGAAACTTTTTCTTATCATATACCTTTTTTTGTAAATTCTGATATTCAAGTTGATTTGCAAAGCTAATAAGCTTTCTAAATTCATTATCCGTATAAAGGAACTTAGATGATGCCACTAATAAAATACGGCATAATTCTATATTTTCTTCACTGTTCGCAATATCTATATATTTCAGTTGATTTCCTGTGATTATTTTGGTATTGATAACCTGAACACTGTTTTCTAATACTGATATGTTCGAATTATGAAATCGATACTTTAGAAGAGATTCTTGAATATTATAGAATTTGGTTACCCGAACGAGCCTTGTCCATAATTCAAAATCTTCTGCAGCCTGATAATTAACGTCATATCTGTAATTTTCAAGTGCTTTTTTTCGCATCATTACGGTTGGGTGACCAATAAAGCATGAGGTAAGAAGCCCTATTTTTATAGAATCGTTATATTCCGGATGTTGTATAGTCTTATCTTCATGGTTTTCACGGAAAAGAGTAAACCAAGTGCCACAAACTCCTATTTCGGGATTACTTTCAAATAAAGCAATCTGTTTTGCAAACCTATCAGGTCTCGAAATATCATCTTGATCCATTCTCGCAATAAATTCTCCTTTTGCAAGATCCAAACCTTTGTTTAATGTCTTTATTAAACCTAAATTTTGCTCATTTTTAATATAAATAATTCGAGAATCGTTGTAAGAATTAATAATCTTCTCACTATTATCAGTTGACGCATCATTGATTAAAAGTAATTCAAAATCTGTAAAAGTTTGGTTTAAAATACTGTCGATGGCTTCTTTCAGATATTTTTCACCGTTATAAACCGGCATAACGACAGATACAAGAGGAGCTTTTAAATTTTCATCCATGATTCCGGGATTATATCTTGCGAATTAAGCACATCTGTATTGAACCATTTTGAAGGAGCGATCACTGTTTTGCTTTTATTGGTATTAAGCCAAGCTCCCCACCAACTGAAACTGCTATTTGCTATAATGTTGTGTTTGCAAGCACTCATCAGTTTCAAATCTTCATAGCTTGTAGAAGCGTCATTAAAATCTACAAAATAGGTTGTATTTTCTAATTTTAAATTTTCTTTTGCCCAATCAATGTCATCAGAAAAAATAAAAAATACAGGATGCAGTATCTTTTCTTTTACAATTTCAATGGCTCTATGATAATAGTTGAGATCGCAGGTTCCGTGTATTGCATTTACTGTAGGATTGCTTACATAATCACCACGTCTTATATGCAGAGAAACCGAGTTTTTCTCTTTAATTATTTTCAGTAGATCAATCGTTTCCTTTTTTAGTGGAGTTACAATTTTAAAATCTTTTCTCAGCTGATCTTCATATTTAACGAAATACTTTTCCGACTGGAAATATCCTTTCAGATAAATGTTTTTTTTACCGTTTCGAAAAAGAGAATCATCAAACAATAGATTCTTTTCCTGATAGACGCTGAATAGCTTATTTTGAAGAATAAAGGTGTTTGTTTTTTTTAGAATTTGATCGACTACTTTTTTCGAAAAACCTGGTGTCTTTAATGGGAGATCATTTTTTACAACAATAGCTTCTATGCTAAAATGGCTCAAACAAAAGTTGCGGAGCTTATAGTTGTCAAAAAGACGACCGTCTATTGAAAGAGGCTCATCACGATGTAATGCTAGTGCTCTTGCTGTTGCGTATTGAAACATCTGGTTTCCTAACCCGCCAATGAGTTCTACTGCTACCATATATTTATTTGCTAAGTAATTTTTCAAAAATAAAAAGGTCTGCTCCGGGCATATTGTAAGTGTCTGCTATATACTTTTTGCAGAATGGCTGGCTTTGCATATTTCCTGTCATAATCTGACGAACTTCTTCTCTTATCTTTATAAATTTCTGAATATAATGTGCTAATAATTTTGGCGTTTTACAAACAAATGGAAAAGCAAATGTGGTTGCAGTAATAATATTGGTATAACCGATATTTTTAGATGCATCTAAATTGACGCTTCCTAATATCCCACGATGACCTGTGATGTATATTTTTGAGGATTTATTCATTGTTTTTTTTAGAAAAATTGCTGTTCTTAATTATAGATTTTAATTTTTCTTTTAAATTACTAAAAAATATTTGTCTAAATAATTTGTTGATATCTATAGGAAGAGAATCTTTAAATCCTAGTTTTTTAATATCCTGTGCATTTCTTATTCCGAATCTTTTTATCTGAGAATATGTAGTCTGTTCAACTGGAGACCCTATGACTTTTTTTATATCCCACTTATTTAAAAGATAAAAGTGTTCAACAATATTTATTGCTTTATTACTTTCTACACTTTTTGTTATTTGGGTAGGACTTGCTCCTATACTAATTGCATCAATTTCTGAAAATATTAAGTTATTATTTTGTGTGAGTATTTGTATATAAAAATCAATATCTACGAACCAAATTGTGTTAACATCAAAAATAGAAAAGTTATTTTTTCTGAATATAGTAGCACTTGGGGCTCCTATAAAATTACCATTCAAAAGAGTGATAGGGTTATTTTTAATTTCGTCAATTTTCTCTTTAGAAGGACGATTGTAATTGATAATTGTATTGTTTTCTAAATTTATATTTTTAGATGCTACAAAAGCAAATGCAGATGCAGGGTGTTTATCAAGTAACTGTACAAATATTCCTAAAGAATTTTCGTGAGTAAACCAATCATCGTGATGAAGTATTTTGATGTAATCTCCTTTAGATTTTCTTATTGCCTCATTCCAGTTTTCAGGAGAGCCTAAAGCTTTTTGATTTTTGAAATAGAAAATATTTTCCAGATTACTATTGCCTGCCAAATAGTTTTTGATGTCTTCGTTCGAAGAATCGTCCGTAACCACAACTTCATAATCTGTATAAGTTTGAATTAAAACAGAATGTAAGCATCGTTTGAATGCTTCAAGATTATTATATGTTGGGATACAAATTGATACTTTAGGCATTTTTGCTGGCAATACAAATTATAAACTCTTTATCATCTAAAGTTTGGTGAATGGTATGTGTTTTATAATTTTGGTAATAATTTTTTTCAATAATAAATCCTGTTTGATTTAGCCAGTTTGAAATTTTATCTTCATTGATTTCAAACGTCAAATGAAAGCCGAGTTTTTTCGCATTTTCAGATTCTTCCTGCATGTAAGGAACTGAAAATATAATCTGTCCATTATTTTTCAAAGCCTTATGATAAAGTTTTAGTAGGACAACAATATTCTCTTCTGTGAAATGCTCAATAGTTTCAAAAGAAATGATGGCATCAAATTTATTTTCAAAATCAATTTCCAACAGATTTTTATTCTCAAAAGATACATTTCCAATATTTTGGTATCTTTTTTTTATTTCTTCAATTACCTTAAAATTAAGGTCAATACCTAATACACTTTTGCTTTTTTTGCTGAGAATCACACTTCCGTAGCCTGTGCCACAGGCAAAGTCGCCACATTCTAAATTATTGCCGATAGTTTTTTCCGCAAATAAATACCTTTGAATGTGGTTTTGTTGGTACATATCTAATTTTGATATATCCAGCGACGGAGTATACGTAAAATCTACCCTTTCACCACCATCGCCCAAAGGATTGTTTTTGTCGAAATCGTATGGTTCGTTTTTTTGATCTAACCTTAAGATGGATTTTATAATTTTTTTTATGTTATTCATTACTTTACTTTTTTCAGGTATCCGTTTGTGTTAAAAGTGGCATTTTCACCAAAAAAATTTGTCCATTTAAGATCGATTTCAAAGCTTTTATTCTTCTTAAGAAATTCTTTTATTGCTTTATTGGGGCCTCCCTGATAATCTTTACTCATTCCAAGTTTATCAATTATCCCATCCTCAACAATAAAGTATGAGTTTAAATTTACTAAGTCATTAAATTTATCAAGAGATTTTTTTACATCTTCATAGGTGTGAGAACCATCATCGATTACTAAAATCTTTGAGAATTTTTTGGCTTCCTCAATATCATATTGTTCAAATCCTTCGGTAAATAATTTAATTCTAGGATGATCAATAATTCGTTGATCTTTTTCCATCTCAATAATATCTATTGTATGAATTGTACCATGACCTAATGCATCCAAAATGGTTGCATAGTAATAAGCAGACCCGCCTCTGTTAGTACCTATTTCTATAATTAAGTCTGGCTTTACTTCCCAAATCAACATTTGATAAATTACATAATCAAATGGACACCTAATCATGGGGATGCCATGAAACAATACTTTGTGATGTCCTTTTTCAATACTTTTTACCGAAAAATCTACCTTATCACTATAATTTTCAATTTTCTTTGTAAACATATGTGGTTATTTAATTTGAAGAATTTAAGATTTTGTCCATTCTTGTGGCAATATTATGCTTCCTTGAGCTTGTTCAGTAAGTATTTTCACATAATTTTCATCGAAAGATTCTACCTTAATAATTAAGCCCTTATCGTAGTAATCGAAAGTTTTGTCACCATTTCCGATATAAATCTCAACTTGATAAGTACCTAGTCTGAGTGGAAATTTCGCAATACTACAAGATATTATATTTTCTCCTACATTTAGATTGAATTTTTTATCAAAATGCATTGAAAATGGAGTCATAATTCGGGTTCCCATATTGTCATTTATTCCGAGACCAATTACAATATTCTCTAAATTTTGTTTAGAAAATATTGTAAACTCGAATTTTACATCTGCTCCACAAATGATACCTAATTTGTCGTTGGAAAATATTTTGAGTCCAGTCAAATAAGCTATGTTTTCAGTATTTGGAGTGATCTCTTCCGACAAATCACTTGTGGTAGAATAATATGATATAACATCACTGATTTCGCCTGAGAATTTTGATTTTCCATTTTCTAAAAGAATACCATAGTTGCATAATGTTTGTATTGCTGCCATATTATGACTCACAAACAAGATCGTTCTTCCTTCACCTTTCGTTACATCTCCCATCTTCCCCAAACATTTCTTCTGAAACTCGGCATCTCCTACAGCTAAAACTTCATCCACAATAAGGATTTCAGATTCCAAATGCGCTGCTACAGCAAAAGCTAAGCGAACGTACATTCCCGAAGAATATCTTTTCACCGGAGTGTCAATATATCTTTCAACTCCGGAAAAGTCTACAATCTCGTCAAACTTCCTTGTAATTTCTTTCTTTGTCATTCCAAGGATGGCTCCGTTGAGATATACGTTCTCACGACCTGTCATTTCAGGGTGAAAACCTGTTCCTACTTCCAATAGGGAGGCAATTCTTCCGTTGGTATATATTTTTCCGGTAGTAGGTTTGGTTACTTTGCTTAGTAGTTTTAGTAAAGTAGATTTCCCGGCGCCGTTTCGTCCTATAATTCCTACAGCATCCCCTTGCTCAATTTCAAAGTTAATATCACGAAGCGACCAAACATAATCAGATGATCCCTTAGTAGAGCGATCATTAGATTCTCCAATTTTAAGATAAGGGTTTTCTTTACCACGTACTTTATGCCAAAATCGGTTGAGGTCATGGGTTAATGTTCCGGTTCCCACTTGTCCGAGACGATATTGTTTTGATATATTTTCTGCCTTTAATGCAAGCATGTGTGTTCAGTTTAAATTAAAATGTAGGCTTAAAGCTAATAGATTATTAATATAAACTATTATTTATTACCTATGCTACTACACAGTATCTATGAAAGATTTTTCAGATTTATTGAAAACAAAAATTCCCAGAAGCAATATAATTATGATAAACGAAAAACTTATCAATAATCTTGTTATATTGAATTCTCCGGAGCCAATAAATCCGTATTTAAAACATTCAAAAATTGGTGTTAAGGGATTCAGGTCTGCCAAAAAACCATAGTTCCCTAATTTTTGTTTTACTAAAGAGGTTGGTAAAATAACCGGCGTAAACCACATAAATAAACTTACTCCAAACCCCAGTAATAATGATAAATCTCGATATTTTGTGGTGAGTGAAGAAAATATCATGCCGAGTCCTAAAGAGAATAAAGCTAAGAAAATAATCAATACAGGAAAGAAAAATGCCCATGAATTGGGGTGCACATCACCTTTGTAAAAGTAATAGGCTAAAACAGCCCAAAATAAAATCAACTGAATTCCGAGCCTCATAAAACTTGAAATAATAGTTGAAATGGGAGTGACTAATCTTGGAAAATAAACTTTTCCAAAAATTGCAGCATTGCCTGTAAATACATTAGAAACACTTAACATAGTGGTGCTAAAATATCCCCAAAGTGTATTTCCTGCCAAATAAAATAGTATGGGCGGGATGCCGTCTGTAGGTAAATTTGCAATGTTTCCAAAAACAAGTGTAAAAACTATTGTCGTTAAAATAGGATTGATGAAAAACCAGAGCGGACCTAATATAGTTTGCTTAAAAGAAGAAATGAAATCTCTTTTCACAAACATAAATACCAAATCTCGGTATTGCCAAACTTCTTTTAAATTAAGCTTGAATAATGAGTGATTAGATTCTATAGTTTCTGTCCACTTTTGTTGTGGTTCATTCATTTGTGGGAATTTTTACAAATTTAAAATAATTAATTGATTTTCAATTCGCTGAATTTTGAAATATTGTTCATATTCTGGCAAAAGCATAGCTAATATATTAATAATTATTTCTTTAAACAAAAAAAGCTACTGATCTCAGATCAATAGCTTTGTGTATTTTAGATTATTTTATTATTTATTCACAAGTTTTTTCAGATATTCTCCATATCCGCTTTTGCCATATTTGGTTGCCGTTTCCAAAAGTTTTTCTTCATTGATGAAACCGTTTCTGAAAGCAATTTCTTCAATACAGCCGATTTTGAAACCTTGTCTTTTTTCGATAACGCTTACAAATTCTGAAGCATCATTCAGAGAATCAAAAGTTCCCGTGTCTAGCCATGCTGTTCCTCTGTCTAAAACAGCAACTTCCAGTTTTCCTTTGCTTAGATAAACATTGTTTACATCGGTGATTTCCAATTCTCCTCTTGGAGAAGGTTTAATGTTTTTGGCAATTTCTACAACTTCATTATCATAAAAATATAAACCTGGAACGGCATAATTTGATTTCGGTATCAAAGGTTTTTCTTCAATAGAAACAGCTTTAAACTCGTTATCAAACTCTACGACACCATATCTTTCAGGATCTGAAACATGATATGCAAAAACAACACCTCCTTCAGGATTTGTTTTGTTTTTTAGTAAAGTTCCCATCTCGGAACCATAAAAAATATTATCTCCTAAAACTAAAGCTACAGAATCGTCACCAATGAATTTGTCTCCAAGAATAAAAGCCTGTGCAAGACCATCCGGACTTGGTTGTACAACATATTCGATATTACAACCAATTTGTGATCCGTCGCCTAAAAGCTTGATAAATCCAGCCTGATCATGAGGAGTTGTGATAATCAGAATATCCTTAATTCCTGCTAAAAGCAATGTGGAAAGAGGGTAATAGATCATCGGCTTGTCATAAACAGGCATCAGTTGCTTGCTTACAGCGATGGTAAGAGGATAAAGTCTTGTTCCGGAACCTCCGGCTAAAATGATACCTTTCATCTTTTGTGTGATTAGTTATATTGCTTTTCGTAATATTTCTGATAATCTCCGCTGGTCACATTTTCCAGCCATTCTTTATTTTCCAAGAACCAATCGATTGTTTTTCCTAATCCTTGTTCAAAAGTTACAGAAGGTTTCCAGCCTAGTTCAGAGTTTAATTTTGTTGCATCAATTGCATAACGTTTGTCGTGACCCGGTCTGTCTTTTACATAAGTAATTAATTTTTCTGAATGTCCTGCAGGATTCCCAAGCTTTTCATCCATTTGCTTAATTAATTCTTTTACCAAATCAATATTTTGCCATTCGTTGAAACCTCCAATATTGTAAGTTTCTCCCGTTTTAGCATCATTAAAAATCTGATGAATTGCTTTAGCATGATCAATTACAAATAACCAGTCTCTTGTGTATTTTCCGTCACCGTAAATTGGCAAAGGTTTTTCGTTAATAATATTCGAAATGCAAAGCGGAATCAGTTTCTCAGGAAAATGATTTGGTCCGTAATTGTTTGAACAGTTCGAAACAATAAATGGCATTCCATAAGTATTTCCGTAAGCTCTTACCAAATGGTCTGAAGCTGCTTTTGAAGCTGAATATGGAGATTGAGGGTCGTAAGAAGTGGTTTCTAAAAAGAATCCTGTTTCACCCAAACTTCCGTACACTTCATCTGTAGAAACATGGTAGAAAAGATTGGTTCTTTTTTCGTTTGGAAATCTTCCGTGGGTGTGATCTGGGTTTAATGTCCAAAATTCTTTACAAAGATTTAAAAGATTGGCAGTTCCGTTAACGTTGGTATTAATAAATGCCATCGGATCTGTAATGCTTCTGTCAACATGACTTTCTGCAGCTAAATGGATAACTGCATCCGGATTATATTTGTCAAAAACCTTTCTTAGTTCTTCCGGTTTTGTGATATCAGCTTTTTCGAAAACATAATTAGGCTCATTTTCGATGTCTTTTAAATTTTCAAGATTTCCGGCATAGGTTAGAGCATCCAAATTGATGATGGTAGAATCCGGATTGTTTTTTACAAATTCTCTTACAACATGTGAACCGATAAATCCGGCTCCGCCTGTAATGATAATGTTTTTCATATTGATAATATGCGTTTACCGTAAGCTTTTGGCTTTTGGTGTTTGTTTTTCTTTTTACTTGAGTCTTTTTCCTTGGCGCTTATTGAATCGTTTTTCTTCCGATGCTCTTGTAGTAGAAACCATTTTGTTCGGGAACTTCTAACGGATACATATTTCTTCCGTCGAAAATAGCTTTATTATTCATTTTTTTAGCCATCATATCAAAGTTCGGATTTTTGAATTCCGGCCATTCTGTAGCAATAAATAATGCGTCTGCATTTTCTAAAGCATCATACATCGTTTTTGCGTAAGCTATTTTGTCTCCTAATAATTTTCTTACGTTTTCTTCTGCAATAAGATCGTAGGCAACAATTTTTGCACCTTTTTGAAGAAGTAAATTGATGTTGTCTAGCGAAGAGGCTTCCCTAATGTCGTCGGTATTTGCTTTAAAAGCCAATCCCCACATTGCAATCGTTTTTCCTTCAATATTTCCACCGAAATATTTTTCAATTTCAGAAACCAAAATTACTTTTTGTGAAATATTCACATTTTCTGTTGCTTCTAAAATCTGGAAATTAAAATTATCGTCTTTTCCTGATTTAATTAAAGCTTTAACGTCTTTAGGGAAACAGCTTCCACCATAACCGATTCCCGGAAACAGGAAACGGTGTCCAATTCTGTCGTCGCTTCCCATTCCTAATCTTACTTTGTCTACATCTGCGCCTACTTTTTCACAATAGTTGGCAATTTCGTTCATAAATGTAATTTTTACGGCTAAGAATGAATTAGATGCATATTTTGTAAGTTCGGAAGACTTTTCATCCATAAAAATAATAGGAATTCCTGTATTGGTAAATGGCTGATAAATTTTCGCCATAATATCTTTGGCTTTTTCAGAGCTCGATCCTACAACAACTCTTGCAGGATTCATAGAATCTTCCACTGCAAAACCTTCACGTAAAAACTCAGGATTTGAAACGACATCAAAATCAATAGTAGTTTTTGCGGAAATAGTTTCTCTTACTTTGTCGGCTGTTCCTACAGGAACTGTACTTTTATTAACAACCACTTTATATTCGGTCATCAGTTCACCAATATCATTGGCTACTTTCAAAACGTAAGATAAATCTGCCGAACCGTCTTCTCCGGGTGGAGTGGGAAGAGCAAGATAAACGACTTCACTTTTATCTAAAGCTTCTTTTAGGTTCGTTGTGAAAAATAATCTTTCAGATTGAATATTTCGGTGAAACATCTCTTCAAGATTAGGCTCGTAAATAGGAACGATACCGTTTTTCATTCCTTCTACTTTTTTTTCATCAATATCAACACAATAAACCGAATTGCCAAGTTCTGCAAGGGTAGTTCCTGTAACCAAACCTACATAGCCTGTTCCTACTATCGTTATATTCAAAATGTATGTTTTATAAAATTCCTGACAAAAATACTAAAAATTGTTTCATGGTCTTTTTTAAATAATGATAACTTATTAAAGATGACAGATTAAAAAAGAATTTGCAGCGAAAATTAATTTTTATGAGAGTAGAGTTATTGTAATTTTTTTTGATGAATTCTTATTCTGTTGATTATGAAGAGTATTTGTGTATTTTATAAAAATGTCATATATTTGCAGGAGATTTACGGAAAAAATGGAAAGGCTTCTAAGAGAAAGCCTTTTTTCGTACTGTTAAATCAGGATATATATTATATGGAGTTTAGAAAAAATATTGAAACATTATTAAATGATTTCCTTCAGACAAGAGAAGATCTGTTTCTTATTGATTTGAAGTTTTCCGCAGGAGATGGTATTACAGTAATCTTAGACGGAGATCAAGGTGTTACTGTGCAGGATTGTCTGGATGCAAGCCGTGCAATAGAATTTAATATGGATCGTGAAGAGCACGATTTTAGTCTGCAGGTAATGTCTGCAGGACTAAGCGAGCCGCTTTCAATTCCGAGACAGTTTCGTAAAAACATCGGAAGAGAAATTGAAGTTTTGCTGACGGATTCTTCAGAAATAGAAGGTGAGCTTGCAGAAGTAGATGAAGAGAAAATTACTCTTGTACTGCGTTACCGCAAACCGAAAGAAGTAGGTAAAGGTAAAGTAGACGTAGAGGAGGAAAAAGAAATTCCTTACTCTGACATAAAAAAAGCTTTGGTAGTACTTAAATTTTAAAAGAAAAAAAGATAAATGGATAATATAGCGTTGATTGAATCCTTTGGTGATTTTAAAGACGAAAAGGGGATCAGTAAAATTGATCTGATGGCGATCATTGAAGATTCTCTAAAGACTTTGTTGAGAAAAAGATTTGATTCTGATGATCACTTTGATGTAATTGTAAACCCTGACAAAGGTGACTTTCAGATTTTCTTAAATAAAACCATCGTTGAAGACGAAATGTCTGAAGATGATGATTTGGAAATTGAAATCACTGAAGCTAAAAAAATAGATCCAACTTTTGAAGTTGGTGAAGATTTTACCATGGAAATTCCGGTAGCGCAGTTGGGAAGAAGAAATATTTTGACGCTGAAGCAAATTTTAGCAACAAAATTGCAGGAGCATAACAATGCGATGTTGTATGATCAGTTCAGAGACAGAATCGGAGAAATTGTAATCGGAGAAATTCACCACATTCGTCACAAACATGTGATCTTGTTGGATGATGAAGGAAACGAGTTTATCTTACCTAAAGAAAACCAGATTCCATCGGATTTCTTCAAAAAAGGAGAAAACATCAGAGCAATTGTTGAAACGGTAGATTTTAAAGGTTCAAAACCACAAATTATCATTTCAAGAACAGCTCCTAAATTCTTGGAAAAATTATTGGAATTAGAAATTCCTGAAATCCAGGACGGAACAATCATTCTTAAAAAAGCAGTGAGAATTCCTGGTGAAAAAGCGAAAATAGCAGTGGATGCTTACGACGACAGAATCGATCCTGTAGGAGCTTGTGTCGGGGTGAAAGGTTCTAGAATTCACGGTGTCGTAAGAGAATTAAGAAACGAAAATATAGATGTAATTCAGTGGTCTAAAAACCCTGAGATTATGGTGAAGAGAGCTTTAGGAAATGTTACCATCAATAAAATTGACATCAACGAAGAGACAAACTATGCATTGGTTTATACTCCAATTGAAGAGATTTCTAAAGTTATCGGTAAGCAAGGACAAAATATCAGATTGGCTTCTTGGCTTTCTGGATACGAAATTGACGTGTTTAGGGAAGCAAGTGAAGATGATGATGTTGACTTGAGAGAATTCAATGACGATATCGAACAGTGGATTTTGGATGAGTTTAAGAAAGTAGGTCTTACAACTGCAAAATCTGTCTTAGATAAAGATACGACAAGTCTTTTAAACATGGTAGACTTAGAAGAGGAAACCATCGAAGACGTGAAACGTATATTGAAGGAGGAATTTGAAGATTAATATTTAGAAATAAATTTTAATAACAGTAAAAAAGAATACTTTAATTTTAAGAATTAAAAAAAACAGTAAATAATATAGATGCCAAAAATAAGATTAAATAAAGCGGTTAAGGAATTTAACATATCGATGTCTAGGCTGGTAGAGTTTTTACAGTCTAAGGATATTGTGGTTGAAAACAATCCTAACGCTCAATTAGAAGAAGCGGCATATTCTGCATTGGAAGCTGAGTTTGCCAAAGACGGTGAGCAACGTAAAGCTTCCCATGAGGTGGTTATTTCTAAAGTTCCGGAAGAAAAACTGGAGATGGAAGAAAAGAAAGCACCTGAAGTAATAAGAGCTAAAGCTAATACAAAACCAGAAACCAGAATTTTAGGTAAAATCGATCTTGAGCCTAAAAAAGCTGAACCTGTTGCGGAAGAACCAACTCCTGCACCAGCTGCACCTGTAGAAGAAAAAAAAGAAGAGAAAGTAGAAGTGAAGGAGGTGAAAGAAGAGGTAAAAGCTGCAAAAGAAGAAGTGGTACCGGTTTCTGAAGTAAAAGCAACTCCTGAAAGGCAAGAGTTCAAGGTTTTGGATAAAATTGATCTTTCTCAAATAGAAGGAAACAGAAACAGACCTGCAAAAAAAGATAAACCTAAAACAGAAGAGGTGAAAGCAACAGCAAAACCAGCTGAACCTGCTAAAGAAACACCAAAACCGGTTGAAAAACCTGTAGAAAAAGTGGAAGAAAAAAAACCTGAATCTACTAGTGAGGAACCTCAGGAACCTCAGAAAATAGAAACTGTTTATCAAAAACTTGACGGTCCTAAAATCGTTGGTGAAAAAATTGACTTAACTCAGTTTGCACCAAAACCAAACTCAGGAGCTAAAAAGAAAAGAAAGAGAATTGAAAAGCCGGGTGGTCCTAACCAGAATACTGGGAACAACCAACAAGGTGGAAACAATCAGCAAGGCGGTCAAAACCGTCCTCAAGGTCAAAATGGACCAGGAGGAAACCGTCCGCCGGGACAAGGTGGTTATCAAGGAAACAGACCTCCGGGACAAGGTGGTCAAAACCGTCCGGGTGGTCCTCAAGGTAACAGACCTCCGGGACAAGGTGGTCAGAATCGTCCTCAAGGACAAGGTGGAGGAAACCGTTTCGGAAACAACAGACCGGGACAAAGAACTATGCCTGTTGAATTAACTGACGAGCAAGTTAAAAACCAAATCAAGGAGACCCTTGAAAAATTAACCAATAAAGGAGGGAAATCTAAATCTTCTAAACATAGAAAAGATAAGAGAAGTTTCCGTAGAGAGCAAGATGAGCGTCAGCAAGAAATTGATGCAGCAGACAGAACATTAAAAGTAACCGAGTTCATCACTGTTGGTGAATTGGCAAGTTTAATGAACGTTTCTCCTACTGAAGTAATCTCAGCTTGTTTCTCTTTAGGAGTAATGGTTACCATGAACCAAAGATTAGAAGCCGATACTTTGTTATTGGTGACTGATGAATTTGGATATAAAATTGAATTCTCTGATGCTGATCTTGAAGATACAGACGCTGATGATGAAATCGATACAGAAGAGAGCCTTGTTTCAAGAGCACCAATTGTAACAGTAATGGGACACGTTGACCACGGTAAAACTTCATTGTTGGATTACATTAGAAAAACTAACGTAATTGCAGGTGAGTCAGGTGGAATTACACAGCACATTGGAGCTTATAATGTGAAGCTGGAAAATGGTCAGAGAATTACATTCTTAGATACACCAGGTCACGAAGCCTTTACTGCGATGAGAGCTAGAGGGGCACAGGTTACCGATATTGCAATTATTGTAATTGCTGCGGATGATGATGTAATGCCTCAAACAAAAGAAGCAATTTCTCACGCACAGGCTGCAGGGGTACCAATGATTATTGCAATCAACAAAGTGGATAAGCCGAATGCAAACCCTGATAACATCCGTCAACAACTTTCCGGAATGAATATTTTGGTAGAAGAGTGGGGTGGAAATGTACAGGCTCAGGAAATTTCAGCTAAAATGGGTAATAATATGGATCTTTTATTAGAGAAAGTATTGTTACAGGCAGAAATGCTTGAATTAAAAGCTAATCCTGAACGTGCTGCAAACGGAGTTGTAATTGAAGCATCTTTAGATAAAGGTAGAGGTTATGTAGCAACAATGTTGGTACAAACTGGAACTTTAAAAGTTGGAGATTATGTAGTAGCAGGTAAAAATCACGGTAAAGTAAAAGCTTTATTGGATGAAAGAGGGAAAAACCTTGAAGAAGCAGGGCCTTCAATTCCGGCAACAATCTTAGGTTTAGACGGAGCGCCTACAGCAGGTGATAAATTCCGTGTTTATGCCGACGAAAGTGAAGGAAAAGCTATTGCTAATAAGAGAGAGCAGTTACAGAGAGAACTTTCAATCAGAACGAAAAAACATACAACGCTTGAAGAATTAGGTAGACGTATTGCTTTAGGAGAATTCAAAGAATTGAATATTATCCTTAAAGGTGACGTGGATGGTTCAGTAGAAGCACTTTCTGATCAGTTACAAAGATTATCAACAGAAGAAATCAGCGTGAAAATCCTTCACTCAGGTGTTGGACAGATCACTGAATCTGATATCAACTTAGCGGCGGCATCTGATGCAATTATCATCGGATTTAACGTAAGAGCTGGAGCAAACGCTAAAGATCTTGCAGACCGTGAAGAAATTGAGATCAGAACATATTCTGTAATCTATAAAGCAATCGACGAGGTGAAAGAAGCGATGGAGGGAATGCTTTCTCCGGAAATTCAAGAACAAGTTATTGGTAATGTTGAAATCCGTGAGGTATTCAAGATTTCTAAAGTTGGAACTATTGCAGGTTGTATGGTTCTTACTGGAAAAGTAACGAGACAATCGAAAGTAAGATTACTAAGAGATGGTATCGTGAAATTTGATGGCGAACTTGAAAGCTTAAAACGTTTCAAAGACGACGTAAAAGAAGTTACGAAAGGCTACGAATGCGGATTGAACCTTAAAGGATATAATGATATCGAGCAAAATGATATTCTTGAAGTATACGAAGAGGTTGCTGTGAAGAAGAAATTAAAATAATTTAATTTTATAAATAATTAAAAGAATCCGTCTCATATATGAGACGGATTCTTTTTGATTTTTAATTTATGTATTAATTTGGTAGCTTAATCTAAAGCAATAGGCCAACATAATTAATAATCTTCTCTTCTTTGATAGGTTGATTCTTAAAGGCATTTAAATTTGTGTCGTGAATAAAGTTGTCAAATCAATAGAAAGTATAAATCAAGAAATCTATTGTCATTCAAAGATAATACTTATGTATTATGTGAAAGTCCACGCTACTCGTCCGTGTATTAAATTTACTTTAGACAATTTTAAGAAAATAAGTGTTGGAGATACAATAAGTATTTTTTAACATTTGTTAAGTGTTTCTCAAATAAACATCTTAGGGTGGCTTTTCTTAATTTTTTTGTTTTTTACATGTTGGTTAATTGTTGAATTTTGACCATTTTAAGCCAATTGGAAATAATTTAATAAAAAATTAGTGATAATCTTAGCTTAAAATTTGCATATATTAATATTTATTAACATATTTGCTCATTAAAAATATTAAAATTTTGTTAATATGAATGTTAAATTACGTGTTCTAACGGCTGGTGTGCTATTCTTTACAGGACAAGCAATGTTTGCTCAAGATACTACAAGGTCAACAAAAGAAAAAGAATCTAAAATTGAAGAGGTAGTTGTTTTGGGATATAACAAAACACAAACAAAGCCTAAAGATGTTACTTCATCAGTAACTGTATCTGCTGAGAAATTGGAAAATAGACCCAATGTTTCTTTCTTAAGTTCTCTACAAGGAGAGGCTGCGGGATTAAGTATCAACTCAACTTCTGGTTCTCCTGGATCTTCTAAAATTGATGTTATTATTAGAGGGGTAGGTTCTATCAATGCTAGTACAGAACCTTTGTATGTAGTAGATGGTATGATTTCAAACTCAGTTCAGTTTAGAAATTTAAATCCTAATGATTTAGAGTCTGTTTCTGTATTGAAAGATGCTGCTGCTACGTCGATTTACGGAAGTAGAGGTGCGAATGGTGTTATTGTTATTAGAACAAAACAAGGTAAGTATGGGAAACGTTTTGATGTTTCTTATTCTGGAACTGTCGGGATGAGTTTGATTCCTAAAACCGACTATAATATGGCTAATTCTAAGCAAATTTTAACTTTGCAGAAAAGAGTAGGTGTAGGTGCTGGATCTGAAATGACAGATGCGCAAATTGCAGCTTATGATGGACCTGACACAAAGTGGAATGAAGAATTGTTTAAAACAGGTTTTACACAATCTCATGATTTGTCGATGATGTTTGGTGGTGAAAATGTAAATGATTATTTCTCAATTGGTTATTTAGATCAAACAGGAACTGTTCCTCAAACAGATTTCAAAAGATTTACACTTAGAAATAATCTTAACGGAAAATCAACTAATGGTAGATTTACTTATAACTCCAATATTGCTTTAGGGTATTCTAAAAGACATCAATTAGACCAAGAAACAAATGGAAATATTGCTTCAAACGTTATTCAAAACCCACTTCTTGCAGCTATTGTCGGCTTACCAACAATAGAGTCAAATAAGTACAAGACTGGCCAAGAGTTATTTACAGCTATTGGAGGTAACTATGGGGGTGGGCAAAATGTATGGGTTTTACAAGATGTTCTTAGAGGAACTCTTCCAAATTTATTAACAGAAACAAGTATTGTAACCAACTTCTCTGCATCATATAAACTGACTGATGATTTAACAGTTACAAACAGATCAGGGCTAGATTATAAATATAACGAACGAATATTTGCGAGATCACCTAACTCTTTCTTAGGATTGATTACTGCATTTAACTCTAGAAATGCTACATTGAATCCAAATCCGTTTGGTGGTATAGAACTAATTCAAAAAACAAGAGAATTTAACTTCAATTCAGTTACAAGTGTTAATTATCATAAAGTAATCAATGATGATCATACATTTGATGTAGGTGCATACATGGACTGGATGAAGGTTCATTATAACTCTACCTCTCAGCAACAAACAGGTTTGTATCCTAAAACTTGGGTGTTTGGTGCTGGTACAGGATATGTTGCTCCAGTTTATTATGATAATCCAAATGCAGGTCAAGATCCAATTGTTTACTATGTTCCAACTGCATCTGCTGGGCAAATTACAGGTTCAACACTTGCTTATTTCTTAACTTTAGATTATGACTATAAAAGTAAGTATGGTTTATCGGGGGTTATTAGAAGAGATGGAACTTATAGATTTACAGGAGATAACAGGTGGGCTACGTTTTGGTCTGCTGCTGGTAGATGGAATATTGATCAAGAAGATTTCATGGAAGGATCTATTTTTGACATGTTAAAGTTAAGGGCTTCCTATGGTATTCAAGGTAATCAAAACGTAGTAGCTGCTGCGTATGGAACAAATCCTTTATTGCAGTCGCCAAATTTAGTTAGAGAATATGATTCTCAGGCGTTAGGTTATGCAAATACTCAAGGTGCTTATTATTTTAGTGGTCGTCAAAATCCTTATTTACAATGGGAAGAAGTTGGACAAGCAAATATCGGTATCGATTACAGATTGTGGAATAGCAAAATTGAAGGTTCGGTTGATGTGTACAATAAAAAGACGGATAAATTATTTAGTAGTTTAAATGTATCATCAATTACAGGTGAAACGTCTTTAGAAGCTAATAATGGAGCTCTTCAAAATAGGGGTATTGAAGTAATGTTAAGATATAACATTATAAAAAATGAGAATGCTAGCTTGTCTATATATGGAAACACTGCATATAATAAAAGTAAGATACTTAGCTTAGTTAAAGATGATACTGCTGGAAATGTAAGAAACGTTACAGGTGGTATGCTTGGTGAGTGGTATTTAATTAGATATGTTGGTGTAAATAAAGACAATGGAAATATGTTGTTTTTAGATAAAGACGGTAACGTTACAGAAACTCCTAATACACTTACAGATCAAGTAAAATCTGATAAGAGTTATTTACCAAAATGGAATGGTGGTTTTGGGTTTAATGCTTCATATAAGAATTTCTTCCTTGATGCTCATTTCTCTTACCAGGCTGATGTATGGAGATATGATAATCAGTTAAATTATGTTTTAGATCCAACAACTGTAAATAACTACAACGTATCTGCAGATCTGTTAAATGCTTGGACACCAACAAATCAGAATACTAATGTTCCTTCTTATCAAGCAACTAATTTTGACCAAGCTGGTTCTTCTGATAGATATCTGAAAGATGCTTCTTTTGTAAAATTAAAAGTTTTGACTATGGGATACAGTTTGCCAAAAGCAATGATTGGTAATTCTATAAAAAGTATGAAGGTTTTTGTTTCGGGTGAGAATTTATTCTTGTTCTCTAAATGGAAAGGTTATGATCCAGAGCCAACATTTGCTGTATCAACTTCAGTATATCCAAATTTAAGAACAGTAACTCTTGGGGTAAATGTTGATTTTTAGAAAAGGGGGAATTTAAATTAAATAAGTTACAATGAAAAAAATAAAAGTTTTATTATCAATATTAAGTATTGCTGTAGTAATGCAGTCTTGTGAAAATTCATTAGACATTGTGCAACCGGGGCAAGTTCCAGATGAGACAATATTTCAGAATTCTAAAGATTTAGAAAAATATTTGGAAGGTGATGTGTATGGCTCATTAGATATTACCAGTCAGGTAGGTTTTACATCATTTTTCACAGATGAAGTTAAAATAGGACCTTCAAATGCTGGTCAAAATCAAGGTTTGTTTAGATATAATCTACAGCCTGATGATGGTTTTGTGAGTGGAATATGGACTGGTAATTATCTTACAATTAATAGAGTTAACAGATTGTTAAAGCAAGCGGGAAAAATTGTTCCTGCTACAGCAGCTGAAACAACTACTTACAAAAATACTCTAGCAGAAGCAAGAGTATTGAGAGCTTTCGCATATTTGAATTTGATGTCTTTTTTTACAACAGATATGAAAAATGATAATGCTTTAGGTGTAATTTTATCAGATACGTATACAGATGATTATACTGTTCAATTGCCGAGAGTGAAGAATGCAGATATTTGGCAGTTAATCGAAAGTGATCTTGCTTTCGGGGTAGCAAATCTTCAGGGTACTGCTTATCAAACATCAGTAGGGCATCGTTTCCCTTCTTTTGCAAGCCCAGCTTTGATTAGTGCTCTAAGAGCTAGGATGTATCTTTATAGAGGTAATTATCCGTTGGCACGACAATACGCACAAGATGCTATTACTGCATCTGGAGTTACTTTAACACTTGGTAGTCCAATTCCTACGGGAACTCCTTCTTGGGCAAATGCAACGACGGCTGGTTCTTGGGCAAATACATTCTATAGTGAATCTTTAACTCCTACACCTTATAGAAGGTTATGGTCAGACGGAGCTAATGGAGAGATAATTTTCAAGCTTAGTCGCCCTACAAACGGTACAGGAGGAAATATTGCGTCACTTTATACTACTAATAGTACTGCTAGTAATGGTTCTCCTTTATGGACTATGGGGTTAAACTTATATTCATCGCTGACATCTTATGCTAGTGATATCAGAAGTTGGTCATTTCTTGATCCTAGCTCAACAGCTACAACATCTAATTTTATTATTGATAAGTATCCAGGAAAAGGAACTACAATTCTTAAAAATGATATTAAGGTATCAAGATTAAGTGAAATGTATTTAATTTTAGCAGAATGTGCTATTATGATCAATGATGATTATGCAACTGCAGCAACGAATATAAGAGCTGTACGTTCTGCAAGAAGATACGTTACTACTGCTGCACCTTTACCAGTATATACAGATAGAGTTACAGCTTTAAAAGATATTTTGAAAGAAAGAAGGGTTGAGCTTTGTTTTGAAGGGCATCGTTATGTTGATTTAAGAAGATTAGGGCAAGCTGCTGGAGTAAGTGTTGACAGAAATGCTGCAGATGACACATATAACTCTGCAACTCCAACTACTATTAGTATTACGGATCATAGATTTACTTTACCTATCCCTTCTGTGGAAATTAACGGTAACCCTGCAATCGCGAACCAGCAAAATCCTGGTTATTAACATTTAATTTAATTTAATTATGAAGAAAATATTTAGTTTATTTGGATTCTTATTAATATTCCTTTCACTTTCATCATGTAAAGATGAAGAAATATTTTATGAGGGAGATTCTTATGTACATTTCTTAAAAGATAAAGGTGAAGCTTTCGTATTTGCTGACCAAACCTATAGAGATGTTGATGTTGAGTTTGGAACTGTGCAAGCAGTTTCAGGTAATCCTGATGTTAAAATTGTTTATGATCCTGTAAATTCAACAGCTGTTGAAGGAGTTGATTTTCAGATTTTAAATGGTGGTTCAGGTACAGTGCCTGATGGACAAGCTATCGGTAAATTTACAATTAGAATTTTAAAAGCTTCAGCAACACAAGCTGGAAAAATAGCTAATTTTAAAATAAAATCGTCGGTATTTGGAAATAATTTAAACTATCAAAGTTATTCTTTAAGAATGTCTCTTACTTGTTCAGATGCAGTTTTCATCGGGACTGGAAAATTCAGAAATAATGTAGCTTGGTGGACTGGAGATACAACTGCTGTTTATGATGTTGTAAAATCTACTCCTGTTGATGGGAATGAGCAATTACGTGTTGATGGTTTTTGGGATAATGGTGATGATTTAGTTGTTTATTACAATCCAACAACCTTTAATGTGACAATCCCAGATCAGTTTACTGGATATACTTATAACTCTGGAGGTATAAACGCTCCGGTTTGGGCTAGACCAGCAACTGATGGTACAAGTTCTTCTTATAACCCATGTACGAGAAGGCTGACTTTGAGAATTTATTATTATTTAAAAGGTACAACTTACTTTTTAGCTAATGATACTGAGGAATTTACTGGGCAATAGTAGCTACTAATTCAAAATCTTTACAGATTTAAAAGTAGAACTGATCCTATGTGAGTTTACACATTATTAATTAAAACAAAAATCCGGAAAAGTGAAATTTTCCGGATTTTTTATGCATTTTTCTAAAGTTTCTTTTTTAGCGAAATAATATTAATTTCAATGTAGAAAAACAGTCATTAACTATTACCTTATTCATAATAATTTATGCTTTTCAACTATAGTGTGTTAAGATTTTGAAGGGAATTAACTTAAATTTATAATAATTTGAAATTATTAATTTCTATAACAAAGCATTTTTTTTTTAAATATCATGTATTTTTAATTGTCTATTGGTAATAATTTTGTATGTAGAAAAAGTTAATTAACTAATTTTTATTAATTGTGTTTGCTTGTTGCTTATTTTTAAAATTTGTTTGTGTTAATATTAATTAACATCTTTGTGAAAATAAATATTAAAATTTAATTAATATGAATGTTAAATTAAGTGTATTAAGTGCAGGAGTTCTGTTTTTTACAGGTCAGGCATTATTCGCTCAAAACAAATCAAACGATACCGTAGCTAAAGAAACTCAGATAGAGGAGGTAGTAATGGTAGGCTTTGGTCAGAAAAGAGCAGTTCAGGAAATTACTGGATCAACTTCAACAATGAAAGCAAAGGCTATTGATGATGTACCAGTAGCTTCCGTTGATAAATTGTTGCAGGGTAGAGTAAGTGGTGTACAAACTGGCTCATCTTCAGGGCAACCCGGAGGTTTTGCTTCTGTAAGAGTTAGAGGGGTAGCTTCTATTAATGGAGGAGTGTCGCCAATCTACATTATTGATGGAGTTAGAGTTTCTTCAGGTGACTTGACAGGTAACAGTACTTCAGCAAACATCTTGGCAAACCTTAACCCTGATGATATTGAATCATTAACAGTTCTTAAAGATGCAGTTTCAACAGCGGTTTACGGAGCTGATGCCGGTGCCGGGGTAATTATTATTACTACAAAGTCAGGAAAGAAAGGAAAGCCTAGATTTAATATTGGTTTTAACCATGGGGTTAGTGATAGAGCAGTTGAAGGATATAGAGGTTTAAATGCATCTCAGTATCAAGATTTGGTAGCGGCTCAAGTTTTAAATAGAATTCCTTCATTAGGGTCAATTGATGCAGTTAAATCTGCTCTTGCTAATCAAGAAATAGGTGGTCTTGAAGGAGCTTCAGTAATCTACAACTCTGATGCTGATACAAATTGGAGAGATGCAGTTTCAAGTAAAGGAGCATATGTTCAGAATGCAGATTTTAGTATGTCTGGAGGTAACGAGAATATTTCTTATTATAACTCAATCAATTATTTTGATCAGAACAGTATTATAAAAAACTCATCATTCAATAGATTGACTTTTACTAACAAATTAGATGTTAAAGCTACAGATAAGTTTAGATTTGGAACAAATCTTCAGATGTCTTACAGTAAAATCAAGACTTTAGGAAATGGAGGTGGTTTTGCTAATCCTATTTTGGGTGAATATTTTCTAAGACCTACAGATCCGCTATATAATGCTGACGGAAGTTACTATTGGGGAAATAACGGACGTATGTCTAATGGTTTATTTAATAATGCTGCATTACTTGAATTGAATTCGCAAGTAGGAAAAACAGCTAGGATTTTTGGTAATATGTATGCAGAATACGATATTCTTAAAAACCTTAAGTACAGATTTGTTTTTGCACCTGAGTATATTAATATCGAAGAAGACCAGTATTCAAGTCCACTACATGGAGATGGTACAAATTATAACGGTCTGGCAGATTCAGGAACAAGAAGATATTTTAATTTCAATGTTCAGAATATTTTAAGTTATAATTTCAGATTAGAAGATAAACATAATTTTGATTTCTCAGTTATTCAGGAAGCATATAAATCAGATTTTAGAGATCTTAGAGCGAGTGCTTCTGCTGTAGGAGCATTGTCTTTGTCAACGATTTCTAATTTTGTAAAAATGCAATCTATTGCTGGTACTAGAGCTGAAAACAGCAGACATGGTTATGCCGTAACAGGACATTATGACTTTGATAAATTAGTATTGCTAGATGCATCATACAGAAGAGATGTATTGTCTAATTTTACACCAGGACAAAAAGCGGGTAATTTCTGGTCAGCTGGTGTTGGTATTGACTTAGCTAGACTTAATTTTATTAGAGAGGTTGAAGCTATTTCTACTTTAAAGTTTAGAGCGTCTTACGGTAAAGTAGGTAACCAAGTGACAGCAAACCCATACGCATTGTATGCTTACTCAACTAATTATGGCGACTTAGCTGCTGCATCTTATTCAGGAGTATATAATCCAAATTTAAGATGGGAAACGATTAAGCCTTTTAATGTTGGTTTTGACTTTGGTTTCTTTCAAAATAGATTAACAGTTTCTGCTGAATACTACAATAAGAAAACTGAAGATTTAATTTATAATATTCCATTATCTTTATCTCAAGGTTTAGGAAGCTATGTTGATAATATTGGAGATTTAGTAAATAAAGGTTTTGAATTTTCTGTTAATGCAGATATTTTCAAAGGAAGCAGAGATCAGTTTAACCTAAGTGTTGGTGCTAATTTAAGTACATTAGATAACGAAATTACCTCTCTTTATGGAGGTGATGTAAATACGGCGACTACCACAATAAGAGTAGGTGAAGGTGTTAGAACTTGGTACATGAGAAAGTGGGCTGGTGTAGATCCTACCAATGGAGATCCACTATGGTATCTGAATGGTGTTGATGGTGAAACTACTAATAATTATAATGCTGCTAAACAAGCTGTACAAGGAAGTTGGTTGAGTACAATCTTTGGAGGAGCTAATATCAGTATGTCTTATAAAGGGATTGGCTTAGACGCTCAGTTTACCTATGGTTTCGGAGGTAAAATTTATAACGATTGGGCAAACTATATGTTGAGTGATGGACAATATACTTTAAACTATTCTGGTTATGCTGATCAGATGGATTATTGGACTCCGGAAAATACAGGTGCTGCGAATCCAAAACCAATTTATGGAGGAAATAAATTGGCTAACAGAGCTTCTACAAGATTTTTATACGATAGTGATTATATCAGATTAGGAAATGCAAGATTATCTTATAGTTTTACAGGGGATGTTTTAAAAGGTTCCGGTCTTAATTCTGTTCAAATATATGTAATGGGTACTAACCTTTGGACACATACGTTTGATGACAGATTAAAATTAGATCCTGAAATTAACTTGGATGGTACGTCTAATTTGAACTTACCTATAATGAGAACATATAGTATTGGTGTTAATATTGGGTTCTAAAAAAATAAATAAAATGAAATTAAATATTTTAAAAACAGTTGTATTAGCAGTTGGTGTATCTACAGCTTTCGTTTCATGTAGCGAAGATTTTGTAGAGACAAAGTTTTATCAAAACGTTGAACAGGCTCCGTTAACGAGCTTAAACGAAGTTGAAGCATTTCAAAGAGGAATGTACACTTCGATGAGAGCGGTTACTTATTATGGTAGAGATTATACCGTATATGGGGAAACTAGATCAGATGAAATGTATAGTAATGGTTATGCAGGGTATTTTAATACTGTTCATAATTATACAATGACTTCTGCAGATGCTTATGCAAGAGATACTTGGTCTCAGATTTATGCAGCTGTTGCAAAAGCTAATATCCTAATTAATACAGATGTTAATAGTATTAAAGGATCAGAGGCAGATCGCGAAGCCGTAAGGTATCATATTGGTCAGGCTCATGTATTAAGAGCAATGTTTTTCTTTGATCTTTTAAAGTTATACGGTCAAAAATATACAGGGGGAACTTTGGGTATTATAACTCCTCTAAAATATGATCCAAAAGCATTACAGGGTAGAGGTACTATTGCTGAAAATGAAGCTCAGATTACTTCAGACTATAATGCTGGGTTAGCAATGATGGTAGCAAACGATCAAGGTATTACAGATCGTGGAACACTTACAATCAATGGTGCAAAAGCAGTAATGAGTAGATTTTTCTTATATAAGAAAGATTATGCAAGAGTAAGAACTCTTACTGATGAAATTATTGCGAGTACTCAGTATCAGGTAATCCCGGCTGCTTCATATGCTGGTTCTTGGGAAGCAGCTAAGCAAAATAATAGCATTTTCGAATTGGAAGTTGGAGTAGCTGGTGCTAACGGTACTAACTCTCTAGGATATATTTATAATTACAATGGTTACGGAAATATAGTTGTACGAGCTTCAAGATATAATAGTTTTGCAGCAAATGATGTAAGAAAAAGTCTTATGACACTTACTGATGGAGAATATTATCTTTATAAATACCCAAACCTTGAAGGTGCTGATAATTTGAAAATTGTAAGATTTGAAGAAGTGCTTCTTAACGGTGTTGAAGCTGAACTTAACGGTGGAAGCGCTACAAAAGCACTTAATTACTATAACAATATTGTAACAAATAGAGGTTTAACAGGAGTTAGTACTGTTGATATGGTACTATTAAAAACTGAGAGATCTAAAGAATTATTAGGTGAAGGATTAAGACAATGGGATCTTCTAAGATGGGGAGATGCTGTGCCTAGACCTGCTGGTGCAAGTACTGATATCAGATTAACTGCTTTCCCTATTCCGAGAGCTGAAACTGATCTTGCGGGTACTCCTGTTGTTGCTAACCCTGGTTATGACAATTAATTAACAAGATAATTTATTATAGAAAAAAGCCTGTATTTTACAGGCTTTTTTCTATTTTTACTCATCATAAAAATTAATAATCATGTATAAAGTCTTAATCACATTTTTACCATTATTTTCTGCTGGAGTGTTAGCTCAAAATACTAGCACTGGGGGAAATATCAATACTGTAGGAAATCGAGTTTTCCTTTCACAAACCAAACTTATAAAAACTTCTGAAGTGAGGGATGGAGATGCTTATTATAACGGCACTAGCTTTTTGAAAGCTAATATTCCTGGTTACTCGAAGAATTTGCAAGAGCTTCGATACAATGCCTATTCCGATGAAATGGAATTTACTAGGGATAATGAAGTATATATTGCTGATAAAGAATCTGGTATGATAGTGAATTTTGAGGATCTAAACAAAAAATATATTTGTCTCAATTATAATTTTGGATTTGGTGATCGATACGGATATCTCGTATTACTGGTATCAAATCCTCAAAAATATTCGCTATATAAAAGAGAAAAATTTGAACTTTTGAAAGGGGAAAAAAGTATCAATGGAATCAATAAAGACAGGAATGATTATTATTCAAAGGAAAAAGATTTGTATCTTCTAGGGTATGAAAATGATTTCAAAAAATTAGATAATAGTAAGAAAAACCTACTAGAAGTCTTTAATTCTAAGTCAAATGAAGTAGAAAATTATTTGAAAACAAACAAAATTAATCTTAAAAAAGAAGCAGATTTAATTAAACTCATCACTTATGTAAATACATTATAACATATTTTATATTTTTGCAGATTAATCATTACAATGAAATATCTTCTTTTTATAATACTTTTCTTCGGCTCTCAGGTAAAAGCACAGGTTATTGTCAATAAAACAGACTCTAACATGCTTGATAAAAAACTAAAAGACACCTTAGTAATAGATTCCGGGACAAAAGATTCTCTTAAAATTTTTAAGCCGACGATTAATGATTATCAGTATCAGACTCAGTTTTCTGAAAAGAAAATCTTTGATACAGCGATGACTTTTAATAAGACGTATATTTTTTCTCAGTACAATAACAGAGATAATTTTGGAAGAGTGCAGTTTGCAAATATCGGATCGGGATTCAATCCTTTATCTTATGAAGTAAATGCCGAACAAAATCTTTCTCTATTACCAACAAATAAATCGTATGGTATTTTAGGAATTAATGACATCAAATATTATGATGTAAAAACTCCTACGGCAACTTTTATTTATCATACTGCGATGAAAAACGGTGCGGCTTTGCAGTCAACGTATACCCAAAATATAGGTAAGAGATTCAATTTTGCTTTAGATTATATGGGACTTCGTTCTCAAGGGTTTTACAGAAACTCTTTGTCGGCAAATAATAATACTTTGTTTTCCGGACACTATACTTCAAAGAGCGGAGATTATGAATTATTCGCTCACTACCTTCATCAGAATGTAAACAATCAGGAGAATGGTGGAATTGTAAATGATGACCTTTTCCAATCAGGAGATAGCGAGTTTAGAAATCGTGATAGAGCTTTGGTGAATTTGGCATCATCCAGCTCACAATATTCTTATAGAAGATATTACCTGAGTCATCAGTTTACTCCTTTTAATGCTGAAAAATTTCCTTTTAGAATTAGACACACCATCTTTAATCAAGGGAATAAATATTATTATAACCAAAGTAGTTTAGAACCATATTGGTACACTTCTGAAGCCGAAATTGTTAATGGCTTTCCTCTTGCAACTAAAAAGTATTCAAATAATTTCAGCAATACATTCAGTTTGGTTTTCGATAACGAGCGTTTTAAATTAGATGCAGGATTAAGATATCAAATGCTGAAATTCGGGGTCGATCAAATTACATTGCCTATTCTTCAAATTCCTTCTGAGATGAAAGAAAACAGATTGGGAGCTGTCGGAAATCTACAGATTAAACTTTTCGATAAATTCCAGGTCAATTCATTCTTGGAAATTTCAAAAGGAAATCAGTTTGGAAATTATTTGAAGACGACAAACAATATCAAGTTTGAGCCGATTAAAGATTACTTTGTGAATGCAAAAGTAAATTTCCAAAGTTCATATCCGTCGTTTAATTATCTTGCGAATGCCTCGGTATACAACAATTTTAATTATTTCCTTAGTGATGCAAAAAATCAGTCGGTAACAGAAATTGGTGGAAATGTTAATTTAAAATGGTTCCAAACTCAACTTTTTGCCAACTATTTTAGAGTAGATAATTATACTTATTTTGATGCAGCTGCAATGCCGAGACAGAGTGCAAATTCTGTAAATATTTCTCAGATTGGAGGTGATGCTACTTTCAGTTATGGTAAATTTCATTTAAATACAAGATTGCAGTTTCAAAATGTTTTAACCAATAAAGAATTATTACCATTGCCTTCTTTTATAGGAAGAGCCAACTTTTTCTTTCAGTCTAAAGCATTCAAAAATGCAGCAGAAATTCAGGCTGGTTTAAAAGTATATTATTTCTCAAAATTTGCTACCCGAGAATATTTCCCGATTCTTAACGAATATATTTTGCCAAGCGCAGATTCTTTCTCAATCGGAGGACAGCCAATTGCTGATCTATATGTTAATATGAAAGTGAAAAGAATGTTTTTCTTTATCGAAGGTCAGCAAATAGGAACGGTCGTTTCACCAAACAAATCGTATGCATTCCCACATTATCCGGTCTATGATTTTAGACTGAATATTGGGATTTTATGGTATCTGTTCAACTAAAATTTAATCAGGTTGAAAACAATAAACAAAATAGCATTCAGCGAAATCGAAAGTATTCCAAAATTGGTAAAAGATTTCCTGAATCATGATATACAAGGATTTGAAGCACAAACTTTTTCGCTTGAAAACTTTGCTCAGCAAATTCATTTAAAACAAAACTCTTTTGCATTAGAAAAAAGAGAAATTCTATCTGAAACAATAAAATCTCAACTTTTAGATTTTAAGTTGTCTTCTAAACAGACAGAGAACTTAGAAAATCTTAAGCATAAAAATACATTCACCATTACAACCGGACATCAGCTTAATCTTTTTTCCGGACCTGTGTTTTTTGTATACAAAATTCTTCAGACGATAAAAACCTGTACTTATTTACAGCAGAATTTCCCTGATTTTAATTTTGTTCCAGTCTACTGGATGGCTTCCGAAGATCACGATTTTGCGGAAATCAATCATTTTAAAACCGAGAATAATTATTACGAAATCAATGAGAAATCGGGAAGTGCAGTTGGAAAAATTCAAATCAACGATACTTTTTTTATTTCTGAATTTGAAAAAGAATTTAAAGATTCTGTTTTCGGAACTGAGCTTATTTTAATGCTTAAAGAAGCTTACAAAAACGGAAATACTTTAACGAAAGCAATTCAGACTTTGGTTAACAGATTGTTTTCAGATTTTGGTTTGTTGATTCTTGATGGTGATTCAAAAGCATTAAAAAATCAGATTAAAGATGTTTTTAAAGATGAACTTGAAAACTTTAGTTTACATAAAAACTCAAAAGATAAAGTAGATTTTCTGACGGATAAATATGGAAAAGTTCAGGTAAATCCACGTGAAATTAATTTATTTTATCTTTCTGAAACCCGAGACAGAATAGATTTTGACCGCGAAAATTATATCGTTGTAGATAAAAATATTCAGTTTACGAAAGAAGAAATTTTAAACGAGCTTGAAAACTATCCCGAAAAGTTTAGTCCAAATGCATTGATGCGACCTGTTTATCAGGAAACTGTTTTGCCCAATCTTGCCTATATCGGTGGAAATGCCGAAATCATGTATTGGCTTGAGCTGAAAGATTATTTTACCCAACTTAATTTACCGTTTCCGATTTTAATTCCGAGAAACTCGATGTTGTTTTTAAAAGAAAAAACAATCGGTAAAATCGAAAAATTAAATTTAAAACTGGATGACTTCTTTCAGAATTTCACAAAAATCACGAACGATAAGATTTTAGATAATAATGAAATTCTTCATTTGCTTAATCAAAAAGAAAATCTTCTGACGAAACAGTTTTCAGAATTGAAAAATGCAGCCGAAAATACAGATCAGTCTTTTGGAAATCTTGTAAAAGCTGAAGAAACAAGACAAATGAAATCTTTTGAAAGAATGAAAAAAAGACTTCTTCGTGCTGAAAAAATAAAACAAAACGAATTGTTGGAGCGTTTAGAAAATCTGTTTTTAGATGTTCATCCTTCAAAAACGTGGCAGGAAAGAATATATAATTTCTCTGTATTCTTTGCAGATTTCGGATATTCTTGGATAGAATTTTGCATGGAAGAAATGGTGGTAGAAGATTCAAAATTAATAATTGTTGCCATTTAATTTTAAAGAAGTATTTTTGTAAATTATAATATCGAAAATGATTAAGAGGTTTTTTGTACTATCTGGTTTATGTTTGTTTCTTGGTTTAACTGCTCAGAAAACACACACGGTTATAAAAGGTGATACTCCCTACAATATTTCAAAGAAATACGGAATTTCTGTAGACGAGCTGTTGAAGTTGAATCCTAAAGTAAAAGACGGAAAACTGGCGATTGGAGATGTGGTTACCGTAAAATCGGGAACTGCAAATGCGGTTGCTGCAAAAACTCCTGTTGTAAACGCCTCTTCTAAAACCGGGAAAATCATTCTTCAGCCTAAACAAACGGTTTACGGAATTACAAAACAGTATAAAATTTCTGAAACCGATTTGAGAAAGCTCAATCCAGAGTTAGATTCTCACATGAAAATCGGTGACGAAATCACTTTACCTCTTGATAGCATCAAAAAATATGGTGGAAATCAGGCTGTAGCGACTACAGTAACAAAACCTGTCGAAACTTTTACAGAAACTGCTCCGGTAAATAATAACAAAACTAAAATGGATTCCGGAAACGAAAGATCTTCAGCCGGAAATTCTCATTCTAATCAGGATGAATACGCTACTTATACCGTTGAACAAGGTGATACCGTTTTTTCAATTGTGAATAAGTTCGGAATTACAATTGATGAACTGGTTTCTTTAAATCCTGAATTATCAAAAGGTTTAAAAGCCGGAATGGTTATCAAAATCAGAAAGCTTGATGCTGCTTATATCAAAAAGAATGGCGATGCTTTAAGTGTTGTTTTGATGCTTCCTTTCGGTTACAATACTGGCGAAACGCAATATCGAGCAATGGCGACAGATTTTCTTACGGGAGCTAAATTAGCGATTGAAAGAAATGCTTCAGCCGGACAAAAATTAGATATTAAAATTGTTGATTCTGGTAACGAAGCTTCATTCAAAAGCTCTTTATCACAAATCAATCCAAATAATACCGATTTAATTATCGGACCTTTCTTCAAGTCGAATGTAATTGATCTTTTAGATTTTACTAAAACTCAGAAAATTCCTGTTGTTGCACCATTTGCAAACTCACCGGAATTATATAATTACAGCAACCTGATTATCGTTGAAACCAACGATCAGACGTATGCCGATAAAATTGCGGAAGAAGTAAAATCGGTGTATTCTGATCAGAAAATTTATATTGTTGCAGACGCTAAAAAAGACAATGCCAATTATCTGAAGTCAAGTCTTGAGAAAAATGTTAAAAATGCTCAGATTATTGTTGTAAATGCTGCTTCAGAAATCCAGTTGGATCAAAATATGATGACAGGACAATCTGCTCCGGTTATTGCAATTTTGGCAAGCGATAATGATACGGTAGGTGAAGCTTTTTCAAATAAAGTAATTGCTTTGTCTAAAGAAGTTCAGGGTATGAAAGCATTCAGTATGTATGCTGTTCCGAGTTTCGATAAAAAAGTGGATGAGTTGAGCCAGGCAAGTTTGGTTTATCTGATGGACAGAAAAATCAACGCTGATGGAAATTTTGAAAAAGAAATTTTAGCTACTTACAAATCAAAATACTGCAAAACTCCTGGGAAATATGCGGTAATTGGTTTTGATGTGGTAAACGATATGTTGACAAGAGAAAACAAAAAAGGAGAAATCTTTAAGCAAATCAATAAAGTACAGACTCAGTTGGCTACTAAATTTGAATTTGTAAAATCTAAATCAAACGGAGCTTATGTAAACACAGGCTTCAGAGTGATCAGATTGGTTCCTTAATTTCTTTAAGGACTTTATATTAAACTATATTTTTGTATTAAACTTTAAATAAATAAATGAAAGCACTTGTATTTCCTGGTCAGGGATCACAGTTTGTAGGTATGGGAAAAGAATTATACGATTCCCGTAAAGACATTAAAGATCTGATGGAATCTGCTAACGAAATTTTAGGTTTTGATATTCTTTCCCTTATGTTTAGCGGGACAGATGAAGATCTTAAGAAAACGGAGGTTACTCAACCTTCAATATTCATACATTCAGTTGCTGCTTTAAAAGCGGTAAACGGTCTTGGTGCCGAAATGGTTGCAGGACACTCTTTAGGAGAATTTTCTGCATTGGTTGCCAATGGAGTTTTATCTTTTGATGACGGTTTGAAACTGGTATCTGAAAGAGCTAAAGCAATGCAGGCTGCTTGTGATGCAAACCCAAGTTCTATGGCCGCAATTTTAGGTTTGGATGATGCTAAAGTGGAAGAAATTTGTGCATCAATCAGTGGAGTAGTGGTTCCTGCAAATTACAATTGTCCTGGACAATTGGTAATTTCTGGTGAAACGATTGCCGTAGAAGAAGCTTGTGTTAAATTAAAAGAAGCTGGAGCAAAAAGAGCATTATTATTGCCGGTAAACGGAGCTTTCCATTCGCCATTAATGCAACCTGCACAAGAAAGATTGGCTGCTGCAATTGAGAATACGAAATTCAGAAAGGCAACTATTCCTGTTTATCAGAATATTACAACAACTGCTGTTACAGATCCGGATCAGATTAAAGCTAATCTTATCGCTCAGTTAACGGGGCCTGTAAAATGGACACAGTCTGTTCAGAATATGATTAAAGATGGTGCTACAAATTTTGTAGAAGTGGGTCCTGGAAAAACACTTCAGGGATTAATCAAAAAAATTGATAGCGCAGTAGCATCTGCTTCTGCCATCTAATTAAAATAAAAATGGGCGAAATTTATTCACCGGGAAAGCTTATGCTTACTTCAGAATATTTCGCTGTAGACGGAGCTCTTGTCTTAGCGGTACCCACAAAGCTAGGACAGGAGTTTTTTTTTGAAGAAAAGCAAGACGGAAAATCAATTGTTTTCTGGGAAGCTTATCATCAAAACAAATTATGGCTAAAAGCTGTCATCGATTATAAAACATGGCAGATTTTAGAAACCAATATCAATCAAAGCGCAGAGTTTATTCTTAAAACTCTTAAAAATGTTCAGAGTCTTTCTGAAACTAAATTTAAAAGCACCGATACCTATCATTTAAAAACAAATCTTCAGTTTCCATCAGATTATGGTTTGGGAAGCAGTTCTACTTTAATGAACAATCTTGCGGAATGGTCGCAGATTGATCCTTTCCATTTAAATTCTATAAGTTTGGGTGGAAGCGGATACGATATTGCAGTTGCTAATGCAAAATCTGCAGTTTTGTTTCAGAACAAACCTAAAATACATTTTGAGAAGATAAATTTCAATCCAACATTTAAAAATGACTTGATTTTTATTCATCTCAATCAGAAGCAAGATAGTCGCGAAGCGATTCAACTTTACAGGTCAAAAATAAAGTCTCAAATTATAGTAGACGAATTTTCAAATCTCACAAGAAATATTTTGTTATGTGATGAATTGGAAAATTTTTCAGAACTAATGATGTTACATGAGCAAAAAATTTCAGATTTTATTGAAATTCCGACAGTTAAGTCAAGGTTTTTCTCAGATTGCCCTAGTTTTGTTAAAAGTTTGGGAGCTTGGGGTGGCGATTTTGTAATGAGCTCAAAATTTGTAGGGTTTAAGGACTATTTTTGGGGAAAAGGTTTTACTACTGTTTTTGAGTGGGATGAAATAATCGGTTGTTAATCAGGTTTTTATATCTGTCATTTTTTATTTGTCATTTTCGCTTATATGTTTATATTTATCCACGTTTAACAATTTGTTAATATTCATAATGTTAAACAGGCAAAAAGAAAAAGAAAATATAAGTAAAATGAAAAACGCTAAAATCGTCCAAGATTTACAAAAATTAGGAATTAAAGGAGATTACGAATTAATTTATAATCCTTCATACGAAGAGTTATATCAAGCGGAAGTTTCACCTGAAAATCAGGGTTTTGAGAAAGCTGAGCTTACAGAATCTGGTGCAGTTTCTGTAAAAACGGGAATTTTCACTGGTCGTTCGCCTAAAGACAGGTATATTGTTCAGGATGATGTTACAAAAGATACTATTTTCTGGGATGGTAAAGTAAATTTACCTACAACACCTGAAATTTTCGAATCATGTAAAGATTTGGTATTGACTCAACTTTCTGATGCGAAAAAGATTTATGTAGTGGATACTTTTTGTGGAACCAATATCGACACAAGATTAAAAGTAAGATTTATCGTTGAAGTTGCTTGGCAGGCGCATTTCGTTACAAATATGTTTATCCGTCCTTCTCACTTCGAGTTAGAAAACTTCGGAGAACCAGATTTTACAGTAATCAACGGATCAAAAACTACAAACCCTAACTGGGAAGCGCAGGAATTAAATTCTGAAAACTTTGTCATGTTTAACCTTACTGAAAAACTTCAGATTATTGGAGGAACTTGGTATGGTGGTGAAATGAAAAAAGGAATGTTTGCAATGATGAATTATTACCTTCCATTAAAAGGAATGGCATCAATGCACTGTTCTGCAAACGTAGGAGAAGAAGGAGATGTAGCGTTATTCTTCGGACTTTCGGGAACAGGAAAAACTACTTTGTCTGCAGATCCTAAAAGATATTTAATTGGTGATGACGAGCACGGTTGGGATAATAACGGGGTTTTCAATTACGAAGGTGGTTGTTATGCTAAAGTAATCGATTTGTCAGCAGAAAAAGAGCCGGATATTTTCAGAGCGATAAAAAGAGATGCACTTCTTGAAAACGTTGTGGTACACGACGGTGTTGCTGATTACACAGACGGATCTATCACTGAAAACACAAGAGTTTCTTACCCGATTTATCATATCAACAAAATCGTTTTGCCTTCTAAAGCAGGTCACGCAAGTAAGATTGTTTATCTTTCTGCTGATGCTTTCGGAGTATTGCCTCCGGTTTCTATTTTAGATGAAAACCAGGCTCAATATCATTTCCTTTGTGGATATACTTCAAAATTAGCGGGAACTGAAAGAGGAATTACTGAACCAGAACCATCTTTCTCACCTGCATTTGGTGAAGCGTTCTTAACACTGCACCCAACAATGTATTCTAAAACATTGATCGGGAAAATGAAAGAACACGGTGCAAAAGCTTATTTAGTAAACACTGGATGGAACGGTACCGGAAAAAGAATCTCGTTAAAAGATACAAGAGCAATCATTGATTCTATCATCGACGGATCAATCGAAAAAGCTGAAAAAACAACGATCCCAGTAATGAATTTAGAAATTCCAACTTCATTGCCAAATGTTTCTGAAGGGATTTTAGATCCTAGAGATACATACAACGATGTTGCAGAATGGGAAGAAAAAGCAAAAGATCTTGCTGCAAAATATATCAAAAACTTCGAGCAGTATTGTAATACTGACGAAGGCAAAAAGCTGATTGCTTCTGGTCCTCAATTGCAGGAACAGACCATTTAGAAATAGTGAAGAAAGGCTCATCAATTTGATGAGCCTTTTTTATTTTTGTAAATTAATTTTTATAATTTAATTGCACATATTCTGAAGGTGTAATTTCTTCTATCTGCTTAAAAACACGGTTAAATGTCGATTGATTTGAAAAGCCAGCTTCTGTATAAATATACATTAAAGTAGTTTTTTGAAAATCAATTTCATTAAAAAGTTGTTTTACGTGATTGATTCTGTAAATATTTAGATAGCTGTTGAAATTAGGATACCCTTTATAGCGAATAGCTTTGGAAATGTAAGTACTATTAACATCCAATATTACGCTCAGTTTTGAAAGATTGAATTTTACATCTTTAAAAAGCATATCTTCTTTCATTACGTTTTCTATTTTTCCGAATAATTTTTCCATATTTTCAACATCGGTATCCTCTGTTAGTACATTGGCCTCTGTTACTTTTATGGTTTCTTTATGAGCTTCTTCAAATTTCATAAATCTAGATAAAACTTCAAGTTTTCTGATTTTATCTTTGTAATAAATCAACAAAACAACAACCAGAATATTTGAAATATATACAATAGTATCTGTAAAGATTACTTCTTGTTGGCTATGTGCTGGAAAATTGAAATTATTTGCCACTATATATCCAATAATAATGTTTAATAATGTATATATAGTATATTTTAACACTTCTTTGCGTCTAAAAAATATATGAGCAGCAAGAGGAATTGGTAAAAGCCAGCAAAAACTTGCAACGGAATTATGCCAAAATATAAGCATAATATAAAAGTTAAATAATGGTGCAACTATTAAATATGTATGAACAATTGTATTGATATTGTATTTTTTTCGCGCAAGCAAATAACTGTAACTTGCAAAAAACAACCCTATAATTAAGTACCAAGAGAGTATTTTATTTGGAATGAAAAAGGTGAATATTATAATATATACAATTAATACGGATGCCATAAGAATTGTATATCTGTCCATCAATTCATATTTTACTTTTTTTATTTGTTCATCTTTCGATTTTAAATCTGACATCCTTAATTAATATTTCTATAATGATAAATGAATTTTAATAAATGACTTACGTAACGTGCTCATTTAGAAAGGTACAAAAAAATATCAGTTATATACGGGTTTTCATTTATGAAGTTTTTTTTTGATTTACACAGATCTGTAATTTTGTAAAAAGACAAACGAAATTACTATTACGTGTTATCTGCACTAGTGTATTTGATCTCAATTTTTTACTGCAAGGGTTGGCTTAGCGAAAATTAATATACTCAAAACATAAAAATATTTATTTACATTTTTACGATAAATCACTAACACAATTGTCATTATATAAAAAAGTAGTTACGGAAAGAGCATAATTCTGTGCTCTTTTTAGATGTTAATTAAAAAAAATTAAAATGAAAAAAACATTATTTCTTTTTTCAATCTTGTCTTCTATTTTGGGATACTCCCAAGTTGGTGTCAATACCGAGAATCCCCAAGGGATTTTTAACGTAGATGGACGAAAAGACAATACAGCTACCGGAATACCAACGGTTGCTCAGCAGGCGAATGATTTTGTTGTGACAGTAAATGGGAGTGTAGGAATCGGAACAACTATTCCCAACGCATCTGCAATTTTAGACATTAATGTAGATGGGCTAACTTCCGGGAATAAAAAAGGTTTTTTGGGTCCCAAAGCAGAATTGTCATCTGAAACGGATCAGGTTACAATACCTTCACCAGCAACAGGATTATTGGTATATAACTTGGGAACGGGAGGACTTGTTTACAATGGATATGTATTTTGGAACGGTACGGAATGGAGAACACTGAGTAATGGGAGTCTTACTCCCGGAACCATTGGTGCCATTACTTGTAACGGTGTACAGCTTAGTCCAAGCACATATACTTTAGGAATTCCTTATACAGGAACGATGAATGTGCCTTATACAGGAGGAAACGGAGGGGTTTATCCTGCGCAAACTGTTGGTCCTGTGAATGGACTTACTGCAACTTTATCTGCAGGCAATTTTAATTCTGGTTCAGGCACGCTTAGTTATACTGTTTCCGGAACACCCACTGTGACGAGTCCTGTTACTACAGTTTTTTCATTAAATATTGGTGGGAAAACATGTAATGCAGTTATTGGAGCAGGGGAGGAAATTGCGCCAGGAAGTCTGGTTTTTTATAAAGCAAGTATTCCTGCTAATCCTGCCAATGTTTGGTTAAGTGCTTATGCTTCTGATCTTCCTATTTTAGGGGGGAAATTGAGATTGGATGCTTTTTTTAATGCTGACTCAAGTATTGGTGTAGGAGGAGTTTCCATGTTTCCACGATTGGTTAATACTTCTTCGTCACCTGTTAAATTTTGGTTTAGTGCATTAACTACTGTTGATAGATTCAATGCTGGAAATTATTTGCTTGCTCCTAGTATTCCTACAGGTTCTGGTACTGCTCTTGCTCCTTCTGCTTATGTAGAATTGGATAACGGAATCTATTTTAACTTAGGATACGATGATAGAGTAGGAACCAGTATACCAAGAATTATAGGAAGTGGTGGGAATGCTCACCAAGAGGTTCTTACAATGGATCTTGCATTAGATGATACTTGGTACAGGGTTTATTATTTCCCAATAGTTAATAATAAAAATACAGCAGTAACAACAGATGATACAAGAGATATTTATTTGTCTATACAAAGATTGTATTAATTAAATTACTTACGAAACTAAGTTCGGTTTAAACATTTGTTTAAACCGAACTTTTTTATTTTAGCAATAAATTAAATTTTCTACAATTTATGATTGTGTAAACATATATTATTTTAAACTCAAAACTGCCAATCGATATCCTTCCATTCCAAAGCCGGACAAAACTGCATCCGTACAAGCTGCCGTTACAGATTTCTGCCTAAATTCTTCTCTTTTGTAAATATTACTGATGTGAACTTCTACTTTCTGTTTCTGAATATTCTTTAAACAATCCGCAATTGCATAAGAGTAATGTGTGAAAGCTCCGGGATTAATAACAACTGCATCAAAATCATCTACCTGAAGCCTGTTAATCAGTTCTCCTTCAATATTCGACTGATAATAATTCAATTCATGAGCGGGAAATTCAGACTTTAATTTTTCTAAATACTCTTCCATAGAAACACTACCGTAAATTTCGGGCTCTCTCGTGCCTAACAGATTGAGATTAGGACCATTTATAATTAAAACTTTCATAGTATAAATTTAGAAAGTTTTTTTAATAAGTCGAAAGCTTTTCTATTTTAAATCATTTTTTAGAATTGCATTATTTTTAATGATATTTATCATATTTGAGAATTTGATAATCTTTATAACCCCCTATTTTAGTGTTTTTTAAGAATGTATTAAGTTAATTTTTATTAAATAATAATTTAAAATCATAAAGTCTACTTGTTTTGTAGACTAATTGTTTTTAGATTTGCAAACATATTTCGATCGGCTTATAAAGAAAGATGGAGGGAACTGACCCTGTGAAGTCTTAACAACCTGCTCTTTGCAAGGTGTTACATTCAGCCTTTAAAGGAAAAATAAGCAATTGGTTAATCGTATTTATCGATGCCCTTTGCTGTCTTTTCTGCAAAGGGTTAATTTTTAAAATTTGATAAATGAAATGAGTTATGATTAACAAAAATTTAATTAATTCTAAAGCTTGGATTCCACCTGTTGCAGTATTTTTCTTAGGAATAATCAACATTCATGGTCAGGAAGCAAAAAAAGATACACTTCGCGAACAAGATATAGATGAAGTAGTAGTTGTTGCTTACGGAAAAGCGAAAAAAACAAGTTACACAGGCTCTGTGGCAACGATTTCGAGCGAAAAAATAAATAACAGACCCGTTACCAATATTACCAAAGCTTTGGAAGGACAGGTTCCTGGTCTTCAGGCGGTAAGTGCTTCAGGACAACCGGGTGCAACGGCATCTATCCGTATTCGTGGAATTGGCTCGGTGAGTGCTTCAAGTAATCCTTTGTTTGTCGTAGACGGAATTCCTTTTGACGGGAATATCAATTCGATAAGTCCCAATGATATTGAATCGATCAGTGTTTTGAAAGATGCTACGGCAAGTTCACTATATGGTTCAAGAGCAGCGAATGGAGTAATTATTATTACAACAAAATCCGGAAAAAAGGGTGAGGCAAAAGTGAATTTTAATATCAGTCAGGGTTTTTCTACCAGAGCGGTTAAAGATTACGAGCAGGTAAATACAGATCAGTATTTTCAGTTGTACTGGGAAGCTTTGAGAAATGGCTACAAATCGAGTCAGGTTACTTCTCAACAGGCGGCGCAAATGGCGAGTGATAATTTAGTTTCTGCTTTAGGAATCAATCCTTATGGTTCAGGTTACGCAAAACCAGTGGGGACCGATGGAAAACTTTTGTCAGGAGCTAATGCTTTATGGAACGACGACTGGAGAGATATTCTTCAGAGAGTTGCAGCAAGAAGTCAGGTAGATTTAGATTTCAGTGGCGGAAGTGAAAAGAGCAACTATTTCTTTTCATTAGGGTACCTTGATGATAAAGGAATTGCTATTGGATCAGGCTTTACAAAATACAGTACAAGACTTAAAATAAACTCTGAAGTCAAAAAATGGTTAACTGTTGGTGCTAATTTAAGTTATACCAACAGTCTTCAGGAAGCGCCGCCTTCTTCAGATTCCAGAACGGATAATATCATTAATGCAGCAAGAGTAATTCCTTCTTTTTATCCTTATTACGAAAGAAATGCAGACGGAAGTCACCGGTTAGATGCCAATGGAAATTATATCTACGACTTTGGAAAATACCGTCCTACAAGTGCTTTGCAAAATCAAAATGCTGCGGCAACATTACCTTTAGATAAAAATGAAAACCGTGAAGATAACTTTTCAGGAAAAGGATTTTTAGACTTTACTTTCTTACCGGAATTAAAGTTTAAATCTAGCTTTTCTGTTGATTTGGTTAATTACAACGGTCACTTTTATTCCAATCCTTTGATAGGGCAAGGAAGCGAAATCGGTGGTTCGGTAACAAAAACAAATTCAAGAACGCTGTCTTATACAACCAGTAATATTTTGACTTTTGATAAAAAATTCAACCAGCATCACTTTAATATTTTAGCGGGACAGGAATTTTATCATTACGAATTTCAAACCATCTCAGGAAACAGAAGTCAATTTTCACTTCCATATTACTATGAGCCAGATGCAGCAGCTTTGTTAGGAGGATTTAGCGGAAGCAGCGATAAACTAGGTTTGTTAAGTTATTTAGGAAAAGCGGAATATGATTTTAAAAATAAATATTTCATTTCCGGATCGGTAAGAGCAGATGGTTCTTCAAGATTTTCACCTGAAAACAGATGGGGAACTTTCTGGTCAGTTGGTGGTTCATGGAAAGCTTCGAGCGAAAATTTCATTAAAGATTTGAATATTTTTGATCAGTTGACGCTTCGTGCAAGTTACGGAGGTCAGGGAAATGATAAGTTGAGTACGTATTATGCCTACCAAAGTTTGTACACATTTTATAATAATCTAGGTGAAGGCGGTACGGTTGCAAGCAGACTTCCTACTCCGGATCTGAAGTGGGAAACCAATCTCAACTTAAATGTAGGATTAGAATTTGCCATTCTGAAAAACAGAATCAAAGGTAATGTAGAATATTTCCAGCGTCAAAGTAAAGATCTTTTGTTTGATATGCCTTTGGCTCCATCAGTTGGTTTCAGCGGTTATCAGGCGAATATTGGAGAATTAAAAAACACAGGTTTTGAATTTTCTCTCTTTACAACTCCTGTTAAAACAGATGATTTCGAATGGAATGTTGATGTGAATCTGAGTACTTTAAAAAATGAAATTACAAAGCTTCCGAAAGGTTCAATTGTTAGCGGGACAAAACGTTTGCAGGTTGGAGGTTCTATTTATGATTTCTTCATTCCAGAATGGATGGGAGTTGATCCGACTAACGGAAATCCGCTTTGGAAAACAATTACCACTGATGCAAACGGAAATACAGTAGAAGGAACGACTTCTGAGTATGCAAAAGCTACGAAAACTTTGCAGGGTTCTTCTTTGCCTAAAGTAATGGGTGGCCTTACAACCAGCATCAGATATAAAGATTTTGATTTTTCTGGATTATTGACTTTCAGTTTGGGTGGTAAAATTCTCGATACCGATTATACGATGTTGATGCATAACGGAAGTGCTGCAGGAAGAGCGTGGAGTTCTGAAATGTTAAACCGATGGACTCCTGAAAATACAAATACGGATGTTCCGGCTTTAAGCACAACAACCAATAACTGGACTTCAGCTTCGTCAAGATTTTTGTATTCCGGAACGTATGCAAGAATTAAAAACGTAAGCTTAGGATACACCCTTCCTTCAGATTATTTCGAAAAAATCGGATTGAAAAAGCTGAGAGTTTATGTTCAGGCAGAAAACCTTTTCACATTCTATAAACATAAAGGAATGGATCCTGAGCAAACTTTAGACGGAACAACGTACTACAGATATCCTGCAATGAGAACGGTAACTTTTGGTGTGCAGGCTACTCTTTAAAATATTTAAAATCTTACATATGAAAAAATTAAAATATATATCTTTTGCTTTAATTGCTGCAGTTTCTCTGATAAGTTGTGAAAATGACCTTGAAACTGCCCCGACAAATCAGGCAGATGAAGCCGAAATTTTCAAGACTGCCGAAAGTGCAGAAACGGTGATCAACGGAACTTGGGCAAAATTTAATGATGATGGAACTACGTATGCCAATATTGGATATTCAACGGTTTTAAGAACCAGCGATGCAATGGGAAGCGATGTTGCTGTTTTGACCAATAAATATGGTTTTCCATCAGCGTATGCATTCACTGATCTGGTGAATAATACAGGAGGTAGATCGCTTTATATCTGGACCTCATTGTATTCTGTTATCAATAATATGAATAACGTGATCGCTAAAATTGATGCAGCAGAAGGAACCCAGGAAAAGAAAGATCAGGTGAAAGGTCAGGCGAAAGCTTTGCGTGCTTTCTGTTATTGGAATCTTGCAAGTTTTTATCAGTTCAGTTATTTAAAGATAAAAATGCACCAACGGCTCCAATTTATACAGAACCTGCAACGACCAATTCTGTAGGAAAGAAAAAAGCGAGTCTTGAAGAAATTTATAATTTAATCAAAAGCGATTTAACTGATGCCAACCAATTGCTTCAAAATTATTCTAGAAATAACAAAGATAAAATTGATCGTTCTGTAGTTAATGGGCTTTTAGCAAGAGTATATCTGAATACAGGGGAGTGGACGAAAGCTGCGGCTTCTGCACAAATTGCCAAAGCAGGATTTCCGCTGATGAATACGGAGAAATACAAAGAAGGTTTCAATGATATTACCAACGGAGAATGGATCTGGGGACATGCACAAACTCAGGAACAGTCTGGTGAAAGCTATGCATTCCACTATTTAGATGTTTCATCTTCGGGAAGTTATTATTACAGTTTTATGGCAGATCCTTATTTTAAAGATTTGTTTGATACGAATGATATCCGTTCTTCTTTATTTTCTTGGGATGGATTACCGGGAAGAGAAGGGCTTTTGAGATATGCTAAATTTAAGTTTAAAGCTAATTTAATTGCCGATATAGTTTTCATGAGAGCCGCTGAAATGTATTTAATTGAAGCCGAAGCCGAAGCAAGAAGCGGAAATGTTACGAATGCAATCACTGTTTTAAACCAACTAAAAACAGCAAGAAAAGCCAATGTTTATACAGGTTCACTTGCTCAAAATGATGTCATTAAAGAAGTTTTGATTGAAAGAAGAAAAGAACTTTTCGGAGAAGGTTTTTCTCTTTCAGACATCATCAGAACACAAGGGAAAGTGGAAAGAAAAGCTTATGTAAACTCAAGTGGACAACCAATTCCGGTGCAAATCACAACGCCAAATGGTACGATGAAAACGGTTAATGGAAGAGGACATTCTGTTTTTGCATTTCCTGATCAGTCGGCTTTTGCGCCCAATAGCAGATATTATTTGTTTTCAATTCCGCAGAAAGAAATTGAGAACAATCCAAATTTATAGTTTTGATTTTATTTTGGAGTCTTTGTAGAAATGCAAAGGCTCTTTTTTTTGATTTAAAACATTAAAATATATTCTAAAAAGCTAACTTTGAAAGGCTTTTACCAATGAAAGCTCAATATTATGAAACAAAAAATCGAAAATAAACTCATCGACAAAAATACCAAACCTACAAGCATGAGGATCTTGGTGTACGATTTTTTAAGTTCACAAGAAACAGCTTTGTCTTTGTCCGAGATCGAAAATTATTTTGAAAATGCAGATCGAACCACAATTTACAGAACATTAAAAACCTTCGAAGAAAAAGGAATTGTTCACAGCATTCAGGAAAATTCGACCACGAAATATAAATTGTGTCATGATGATTGCAACGAAAAAACGCATAAAGATTGGCATTTGCATTTCTACTGCAAGATCTGTAAACAAACGACCTGCAAAGAAGATATTTCTTTCCCCGAAAGCATGAAAACCAATTTTAGAATTGATGAAATAAGGCTTTTTGCCAAAGGTATTTGCGAAAACTGTCTAGAAAGTTTGCAATAGTATTGCATTCGCGTTCACTCTATATTTGTTTAAAATTATTTGTTATGGAAGAATGTTGCACTACAAAACCTAAAAAAGAGCACAACCACGAAGGTCACGACCATGATCATTCTCATGAGGTTCAAGATAAATCAACGCTTCAGCTTTTCTTGCCGGCAATTATATCATTTGTTTTGCTTTTAATCGGAATTACGTTTGATAATTTCATTGAAAACAATTGGTTTAATGGTTGGGTGCGTCTCGTTTGGTATTTGATAGCTTACATCCCTGTTGGAATTCCTGTTTTAAAAGAAGCTTATGAAAGTATTATTAAAGGCGATGTTTTCTCAGAATTTTTCCTGATGGGAATTGCTACAATCGGTGCTTTTGCGATTGGAGAATATCCTGAAGGTGTTGCTGTGATGCTGTTTTATTCGGTGGGTGAAGTTTTTCAGGCAATGGCAGTTACCAAAGCTAAAACCAATATTAAATCTCTTCTGGATCAGCGTCCTGATGAAGTGACCGTTTTAGAAAATGGAACTCCCAAAGTAATAAAAGCTGAAAAAGCGAATATTGGAGATATTATTCAATTAAGATCTGGCGAAAAACTGGGATTAGATGGAGAATTACTTTCTGAAAAAGCTTCTTTCAATACCTCCGCTCTTACCGGAGAAAGCAAACCTGATACAAAATCGAAAGGCGAAATGGTTTTAGCAGGAATGATTAATTTAAATACAGTCAGTCAGGTAAAAGTGACGACTGCTTATAAAGATAGTAAGCTGAGTAAAATTTTAGAAATGGTTCAGAATGCGACCTCTCAAAAAGCTCCAACAGAATTATTCATCAGAAAATTTGCTAAAGTTTATACTCCTATTGTTGTATTTCTGGCGATTGGAATTACTTTTTTACCTTACTTTTTCGTTGAAGATTATCAGTTTAAAAGTTGGCTGTACCGAGCATTGATTTTCTTAGTGATCTCTTGTCCTTGTGCATTGGTGATTTCCATTCCGTTGGGTTATTTTGGCGGAATTGGTGCAGGTAGCAAAAATGGGATTTTGTTTAAAGGAAGTAATTTTCTGGATGTTTTGGCGAATGTTCAAAACGTTGTGATGGATAAAACTGGAACGATGACTGAAGGTGTTTTCAAAGTTCAGGAAGTAAATTTTGGGAACGAATTTAATAAAGATGAAATTTTAAAACTGGTCAATGCGCTTGAAAGTCAGAGTACACATCCTGTAGCAACAGCTATTCATCAGTTTGTGGGCGAGATCGATCATTCTATTCAATTAGAAAATGTAGAAGAAATTGCCGGTCATGGTTTAAAAGCAACGATTACAGGTAAAGAATTGCTGGTTGGAAATTTTAAGCTGATGGATAAATTCAATATCAACTACGATTTGAAAACTGAAAGCATTGTTTATACTTTAATTGCCATAGCGTATGATAAAAAGTTTGTTGGATATCTTACCATCGCAGATTCCATCAAAGAAGATGCTCAGTTAACGATCAATAAATTAAAAGCACTGAATGTAAAAACGACGATGTTGAGCGGCGATAAAACTTCTGTTGTACAATTTGTAGCCAATGAATTGGGAATTGAAAATGCTTTCGGAGACTTACTTCCCGAAGATAAAGTAAATAAAGTCAAAGAACTGAAAGCGAAAGATCAAACCGTTGCTTTTGTTGGTGATGGAGTAAATGATGCACCCGTTGTTGCTTTAAGCGATGTCGGAATTGCGATGGGCGGTTTGGGAAGTGATGCAACCATTGAAACTGCCGATGTCGTGATCCAGGATGATAAACCGAGTAAAATCCCAATGGCTATCAATATCGGTAAGCAAACTAAAAAGATAGTTTGGCAAAATATAATTTTAGCATTTGCTGTGAAAGCTATTGTTTTAGTTTTAGGAGCAGGAGGTTTAGCAACGATGTGGGAAGCTGTTTTTGCTGATGTGGGAGTTGCGTTATTAGCGATTTTAAATGCGGTAAGAATTCAGAGAATGAAGTTTTAATAATGTTGGAAGACGGGAGCTTGATGTTGGAAGTTTTACAAATAAACTACAAAAATTTCTAATAATTTTTATCAATAGGGGTGGACTTTAGTCCGCCCTTAAAAATATCAATTCCATTGGCTTTAGCCAAAATTTATCTCACGCAGATTTTGGAGATAGAGCAGATAAAAAAAATCAATGCAGACATTTGCGAAAATTCGTGCAATCTGTGGGGAAATAAAAACCTCCATCTTACCTGACTTTCATCATAAATTAATGCAGAAACAAATTTTGTACACTATATTTGTACTAAAGATTTGATACTTGAAGTTTTTCTTATCCTTTTTCATCGTATTTACCATTGCAATTCGTCCCGTTTTGCCAATGTTAAATTATGCGATCAACTACGATTACATTGTGAAAAACCTTTGTGAGAACAGAAAAGTTGTAGAATCTGATTGTAAAGGAAAGTGTTTTGTAAAAAAAGAATTAGCAAAAACCGAAAAGGAATCTAATAATGCTCAAAATATTAAGATTGCAGGATTAGATGTTTTTTTATCTCATGAAATTCTGTCTTTTTCAAATATCAGTAAAGCTGATTTAAAATCAGAAAAGCCTAATTCAAATCATATTCAGTTACATTCTTCAGAATATTTTTCACGAATATTCCATCCTCCTTTAGTTTAATTTGTTTGACCTGAAACTTTAGTTTTGATCTTTATCAAGGCTTATATTCATATTAATTAAACTTAATTTTAAATTCTATTTAATGAAATCTAAAGTTATCTTAACAGCATTATTGTCTGTTTCATTATTCGCCTGTGCACAGGAAACACCTAAAGTAAAGCATAAAAAGAAAAATACAACTACAAAAACTACTGCTCAAAAAGTAAAATTTGCCAATGCTATCGATCCTATTTGTGAGATGAAAACGGAAGACGATATGAAAGATACGGTAGTTTACAAAGGAAAAACGTACGGTTTTTGCAGTAGCTACTGTAAGGATGAGTTTAAAAAAAATCCTGAGAAGTATGTCCAAAAATAAAAAGACCGAGAGCAGCGCAAAAAAGAAGATCATTATTCCGATTGCGGTTATTGCATTGTTGTTTTTGGGAATTGGAGTTGGGATGAGCTATTTTAAAAGCAGTCTTTACACGGTGATGAAAGTTCCGGATTTTGAACTGACGGATCAGAACAGTAAAAAAATTACCAACAAAGAGATGCTCGGAAAAGTATATTTAGTTGAATTTTTCTTCAGCAAATGTCCTACAATTTGTCCGGTGATGAATACCAATATGAGATTTATTGAAGATGAGATCAACAATCCCGATTTTGGAATAATCTCAATAAGCATCGACCCTGAAAATGATACTCCCGAATTATTAAAACAACATGCGCAAAAGATCGGAGCAAAATCTCCAAACTGGCATTTTCTGACAGGTGACCGAACTTACATCGGAGATCTTGCAGATAAATTTGATATCTACGTCGGAGATAAAGAAGATGAAAGCGAAAATCTCAATCACAGCGGAATGATCGCTTTAGTTGATAAAGAAGGAAATATCCGTTGCAGATACAACAAAGAAAATATGCCGATCCTCTATTATTCAGGATTGAATTATGAAGATGCCGATGGAAAAATCCCTAAATTGAATGGGAAATTTCATCCCGACAGGGAAATTTTAATTGAGGATATCAAGAAATTGTTGAAATAAGGCAGGAAGTTTGAAGTTAGATACTGGAAGTTTTAACGGCACCGAAAAAAGACATCCATCTTCCATCACCCCGCTTCCAGCCCAGATTAAAAAATAAATGTTAAACCATATAAACAAAAAGTTATGAAGATTTTTAAAATCGCTGCACTAAGTGCGGTTTTTGCGGCGCAGTTTGCGTTTGCACAGTTTAAGCAGACGCCTTTACCGTACGCATACAATGCATTGGAAGGTAATATTGATGCGCAAACTATGGAAATTCACTATTCAAAACACGCAGCCGCTTATGTTGCCAATTTAAATAAAGCAATTGCCGGAACTCCACAGGAAAAGCAAACTTTATTTGAAATTCTTTCAAAAGCGGGAACTTTACCAATGGCTGTAAGAAATAATGCGGGAGGTCACTACAACCACGAGTTGTTCTGGACGGTTCTTACACCTCAAAAAGACACAAAACCATCTGCAAAATTAACAAAAGCAATCACCGATGCTTTCGGAAGTATGGATGCTTTTAAAGAAAAAATGAGTAAAGCTGGAGCGGACCGTTTCGGTTCGGGTTGGGCATGGCTTTCTGTTGATAAAAGCGGAAAATTATTCGTTTCTTCAACGCCAAACCAAGACAATCCTTTGATGGATGTTGTGGAAGAAAAAGGTACTCCGATCTTCGGGATTGATGTTTGGGAGCATGCTTATTATTTAAAATATCAGAACAAAAGAGCTGATTATTTAACTGCGATCTGGAACGTGACTAACTGGAAAGAAATCAGCAGAAGATATGACGAAGCGTTAAGCAAAAAATAATCTTTTGAATTTAATTTGCAGCATATTTCTCACCTTTTTCACGGTTTTCAGGCCTCTGATTCCGTTGGTGGAGTATGCTGTAAATTATCAATACATCAGCGAAGAACTCTGCGTCAACAGGAAAAATGTTACGCTCAACTGTAATGGTAAATGTTATCTTGCTAAAGAATTATCAAAAACAACCGATACCGATTCTTCACCTTTACACAAAACAAAAAATTCAGGGCAGAAATTACTCGACATCTACGTCCTTCCTGAAATTATAGCCGTCAATTCCACAGAAAAGTCAATCTTTTCTACAACCAATTTTCTTTACAAAATAGGCTACTCGTTTCTGTTTTTAAAACACATTTTCAGACCGCCGGTTTCTTAGTTTTCCTTTTTATTATTTTGGGCGATTCCCTTTCCATGGCTTTTCCAGCTGCTTGGGTCGGGCTGTCCGCTCATATCTTTTTTTAGATTCTTCCTGGCGTCGGGATCAAAAAAAAGGATAACCGCTTCCATCCCTATCGCGATGGGGCATCTCAATATAATTTGAGTTCAGGTTAAATAATGAATATCAATAGTTAGTTATTTAACGCAAAGAATTATTAAAATAATTTTGATTTAAGTAGGCAAAGAAAAATCAATAAATTGATTGATAAAGCTCTTGCTCACGCTTCGCGATGCAAATTTATTTGCCTTTGCTTTCTAAAATATAAAGTTTAAATACAAGAATCTTTGCGTAAAAAAATCTTTTCAAACTTTAAAGATTACAAACTGTTGTCAATATTTATTAACCTGAATTAAGCTAACATATCTATCACTAAAAAATCAAAAAATGAAAATTTATAAATTTTTATCATTATTCTTTATTGCCTTTACATTTTTCACTTTTACGTCATGTAGAAACAGCGATGAAGAAGATTTATCACCAGAAACAAAAGGAAAACTTCAGCTCAAATTCGAAAACGGATTCAATAATTTAGGAGATATTGTTCTCAATCAAACGACTCAAACCTCTTCAAACGGACAAAAACATCAGTTTTCAACTTTAAAATATGTTATCAGCAACATCAGTTTAATCGATGAAAACGGAAACGAATTCAAATACAACGAAAATAACCCTGATAAAGGCGCTTTCATCATCAATCAGGAAAAAGCAGTTGCTGGAATTGTCTATGTAGATTTAGATGATGTTCCGAAAAACAATTATAAAAAAATAAAATTCGGATTAGGAATCAGTCAGAATGCTTATCTGCTCGGACAAAACGGACAGGCAGAATTTTGGGAAAAAGCTAAAAAAGAAAGTCTTACCTGGTCTTGGGCTGCAGGATATATTTTCGTGAAATTAGAAGGAAAATACGGAACAGGTTCTTCCAATACAGAATTTATGAATCACACCGGAAACATGGGAAATGTAGCCGCAAACAATACTCCGGATTTATATCGTGAAGTAATTTTAGATCTTCCCACAACAGCAAGAGTTTCTGCAAGTATAAAACCTTCGATTCATATTTTGGCAGATCTTAATCAATATTTAAGCGGAGAAACAGCAATAAGTCTTTCCACAACAAATGATATGGCGATGGGTTCTAATCAGCATTTAGTAAATGTGACGAATAATTTAACCAAAATGTTTAAAGTAGACCATGTTCACAATGATTAAGCAGATCTTTAAAATTGGACTGGTCTTCATTACTTTTCTGAATTTCATCTCGTGTTCTGAAGAAGTTATTCAACCTTTAGAAAAAGATGAAGCCGTTCATCTTCAGTTTCCTTCTTATTTTCCGGAAATGACTTTCGATCCAGCAGAAAATCCTATCACAAAAAATGGAGTGGAGTTGGGAAGAAAATTATTTTATGAAGGCAGACTTTCCAGAAACAATACGATTTCATGCGGTTTCTGTCATATTCAGGAAAATGCGTTTACGCACCACGGTCACACGGTAAGTCACGGAATTGATGACAGACTCGGAATCAGAAATGCACCACCAATCCAAAATATGGCGTTTTTGAAACGATATATGTGGGACGGTGTAATTCATAATTTAAATCAACAACCTATCATTCCGATGACAGATGTAAACGAAATGGATAGTTCGATGCCTGAAGCAATTGCAAAACTCAGCAAAGATGAGGTGTATAAAAGGCTTTTCAAGCAAGCTTATGGTGATGAAAGTATTACGGGAGAAAGAGTTTTGAAAGCATTGTCTCAGTTTATGGCTACTTTAATTTCTGCTGATTCACAATATGACCGTTTCAAGCAGGGAAAAGAAAAGTTAAACTCTGAAGAATCTCAAGGAATGGCTTTGTTTCAGCAAAAATGTGCATCGTGTCACAGTGGAGAATTATTTACCGATGAAAGCTTCAGAAATACCGGAATGTATTACAATACACAGTTCAAAGATGCAGGACGATATCGGGTAACGCTTGACCAAAATGACTGGATGAAATTCAGAGTTCCGAGTTTGAGAAATGTAGAATATACTTCGCCTTACATGCACGACGGAAGATTTTATACTTTGGAAGCGGTACTCAATTTCTATTCAGATAATGTAGAAGATAATCCAAATCTTGACCCGCAATTGAAACAGAACAATGATGTAGGAATTGCCATGAACGCTCAGGAAAAGCAATTCATTATTGCTTTTCTAAAGACTTTGTCCGACAAAAGTTTTATTTCTAATCCAAAATTTGCGGAATAAATTTCACCTAAAATGAAGAAGATATTTTTAATCTTAAGTCTGGTTTTATTTAATTTAAATCAGGCTAAAACAATCAATGACAGTTTATATATTCCAAACGATGTGAATGAAATTTTATTTAATGAATGTGATGCTTGCGGATGTGCTGCCGGAAACGGCTCTTCCGGTTTTGAGTCGCTCTTAAATCCTCAGTTTATTGGAATTAAATATTTTGCTCAACATTATAAAGCAAAAGAAAATTTATTTGTCAATGATTTAACGCAAGACCAGTACTTTAATACGATTCAGATTTGGGCTAAAGTTCCTTTAACTCAAAAATTGAGTGTTTATGCAAGTTTACCGTTTCATTTTCATGAAAAAAAAACTTTGCAGGGTGATATTAATATCAATAGGATCGGTGACTTTAATCTGATGGGAATTTATAAACTGATCAATTCAAAAGATAATACGCATGAGTTGAATGGTGGAGTAGGAGTAAAAGTTCCGCTCGGAAAATTTGATGAAAAAGGAGCTTCGGGAGTTAATCCAAGTTTTCAGTTGGGAACCGGAAGTTGGGATTATCAGGCTGTTTTGAATTACAGATTTCAAAAAAATAAAGTGGCTGTTCTTCTCAATACCGATTATACCATAAAAACTGAGAATAAGAAACACTACCAGTTTGGCAATCAATGGAATTATTCAGCCACCGGATTTTATCAAATTTTTAGAAATGAGAAAACCGTTATCTCTGGAAAATCCGGTTTTCAGGGGGAAGTTTATGACAGAAACCGTCAGTACAAAGAAAATCTTCCGAAAACTGCAGGAAGTGCTTTGTATGGAAAAATGGGTTTTGAAGCTTCCTTTAAAAAGTTGAGTCTGGGAACAGAATTAATGCTTCCTACTTACACCAATTTGGCAGGAGGAGATATTGAAGCGAAATCCAGATTCAGTGTTTTCATCAATTTTGGGATTTAAATAAAAATAGAACTTTAGGAAAAACCATTTTTATAAATGATCTTTAAACCTAAAATTCTATTCGTTTTTAATTTTTATGTAGTCCTCATCAGCTTTGGTGAGGCTATTTTTTATGTCCTTTTATATTGGGTAAAAAAGCAGTGATGATCCCCATTAAAGGTAAGAATGCGCAAATTTTAAATACAAATTCTATACTGGTGTCATCTGCAACAGCGCCTAATATTGCAGAACCAATTCCGCCCATTCCAAACATGAAACCGAAGAATAATCCGGCAACCAATCCGATTTTGTTAGGCATAAGGTCTGTGGCGTAAACTAATATTGCGGAAAATGCTGAAGCGATTATTAATCCTATTAAAACTGCAAAGATGATCGTCCAGAATAATGAAAGATAAGGAAGGCAAAGCGTAAATGGCGCGGCTCCCAAAATAGAAGCCCAAATGATTTTTTTTCTGCCATATTTATCTCCCAATTTTCCCCCTAAAATTGTTCCTACAGCAACTGCCGCTAAAAATATGAACAAATAAAGTTGAGAATCTTGTACCGAAACATGGAATTTATCAATTAAAAAGAAAGTGAAATAATTCGTCATCGAAGCTAGGTAAATGTACTTTGAAAAAATCAGAGCCAATAAAATAGATACAGAAAACAAGATCTTTTTGCGGGAAAGCTGTATCTCAATAATATCACTTGGGTGTTTAGCAGATCTTTTTAATGATAGTCTTTCAGCATACCAGTTTCCTATCCTCCATAATACAATGATTCCGATGAAAGCTGCGATCGCAAACAATCCTACATAGCCTTGTCCCAAAGGAAGAATAATTAAAGCGACCAAAAGTGGTCCGATGGCACTTCCCGAATTTCCGCCTACTTGAAATATCGATTGAGCCAATCCTTTTTGTCCACCCGATGCCAATTGCGCAACTCTTGAAGCTTCTGGATGAAAGATAGAAGATCCCATTCCGATCAATGCGACAGAAATTAAAATAACATAATATTCGTGAGCAGCTGCTAGCAAAAGTAACCCAGCCATTGATAATGCCATTCCGATCGCTAAAGACCTGGGATTTGGTTTTTTATCAGTATAAATTCCAACAAAAGGCTGCAAAATAGATGCGGTGAGTTGAAATACCAAAGTGATTATTCCAATTTGTGAAAAAGATAAGCTGAATTCTCCTTTCAAAATAGGATACAATGAAGGAATCGTAGATTGGATCAGATCATTCAAAAAATGTGAAAAACTGATCATAAAGAGGATAGGATAAACAATTTTTGTGGTGTCAATTGTTTTGGTAGTAATATTTTCCATGTTATTATTTTATTCATCATATCATCTGATGAATTTTGTTAAATTTTTTTAATAGATCTGATCTACTATTTTTTGAGCAATGATAGCAGCTTTCTCAGCATCTCCGTTTTCAATAGACAAATAAAGGTCGATATGTATTTTCTGAGAAATTTTAAAAGACTCCGTATTGTTGTGATGTCTTGTTTCGAAAGAACTCATAATATGCTTCGTTGCTATTTTGTAGATTTCTTTTAAAAGATCATTTCCGCAAGCTTCTGCAATGGCTAAATGGAAATTTATGTCCGCCTGATAACATTCTGTCGCAAGATTTTGTTCTGCAAATTGATTTCTGAGATTCAGATAATTTTTAATTGCTTCTAAATCTTTCTCAGTTCGGTTAATCGCTGCTTTTGCTGCAATTTTCGAATCAAGCAATGAACGTACTTCCTGTACTTCCTCAATCTGAGCTTTATTCATTTGAGATTCTAAAGATTCGTGAGCATTTTTAGAAATTACAAATGTTCCTACGCCTTGCTGTACATTAAGAATTCCCTGAATAGATAAGATCTTTATCGCCTCACGAATACTAGAGCGGCCCACGCCGTAGATCTTCATCAGCTCAGGCTCAATTGGCAGTTTTTCGCCAATAACATATTCATCGTTGGATATTCCTTCGATTAATCTTTCCGCTACTTCCTGTGCTAAAGTTTTTCTTTGAATCTGCATTATAAAAACATCATATCATCTGATGAATTGCAAAAGTATAACTTTTAGAGATAAATAAGCAAACTTTATTGATGATTTTTAACAGTGTTTTATCAACGAAAAAAGAGATTTCAAAATTTGAAATCTCTTTTTGTAGCCCGTAGGGGAATCGAACCCCTCTTACCAGAATGAAAATCTGAGGTCCTAACCGATAGACGAACGGGCCATCTACCAAACTGTAAATAAATTTACAGGGTTAGTTTTTTGTTTTTATAAGTTTCAACTCTTATTTTAATTACCCGGTTAGTAGTAATTAAGTTTAGTAGCCCGTAGGGGAATCGAACCCCTCTTACCAGAATGAAAATCTGAGGTCCTAACCGATAGACGAACGGGCCAACTATATAATTACGCTAATTTATTAACGTGCTTAGTTAATTTACTTTTCAAGTTAGCTGCCTTATTCTTGTGAATAATGTTTTTCTTAGCTAATTTGTCTAACAAAGCGATAACTTTTGGCAATTGCTCAGTAGCCGCTGCTTTGTTTTCTTCGTTTCTTAAAACTTTTAGAGCTGTTCTAGCAGTCTTGTGATAGTATCTGTTACGAACTTTTCTAACTTCGTTTTGTCTTATTCTTTTAAGTGCTGATTTATGATTAGCCATATCGTTTAAATGTGAGTGCAAATTTATAGACTTTTTTGTTACCCACCAAATTTATTTTTAATTATTTTAAAATATTTTTAGTTTTCTTCTGAAAGGTACTTTTTAAGCTTGTCTAAGGCCTGTTGTACTTTAATATTTTCAGTTTCTTTTCCTAATTTATTGATGATGTTTTCCAACATAATCATTGCATTATTCCATTCTCCGGTAGAGTTGGAAAAAGTAAGTCCGTCGATGGTTACTTCAAAAATACTTTTTTCTCCGCTCTTGTAGAGTTTGAAACTAATTTTATCATCCTTGCCTGTAATCCCTTCCGTACTAGTTTTTAAATCATACCCTTTCGGGTTAGAGCGAATCTTATTAAAAAGCTGTTGCGCTTCTTGAATTTTTAAATTCGGCATGATGTAAAATTTGGTAGTCTTGTGAGGCCTGTGTTTATTTACTCATTTTAGAGTAAAGTTTACCAGTTTTTATCCTGTCGACTGATTTCTCAGTCTCTAAACTTTTGCAAAAGTAATGTTTTTCGCATTTTAAACAAAATCAAATTTAATTTTGAATGAAAATTTACTGATGTTTAGTTTTACGTACTTGTTTTTCAGCATGTTTATCTGAAAACTTTATTTACAATATTTCCTATTTCCATAAAATCACTGTGATTTCCTACAGATCTTTTTTCAAAATCAGCATTTTCAAATTCCGAAAAAGGGAAGATTAGTAGATAATTTTTATCATTCAAATATTTGTTGAGAAGCTCGGGAATCAATCGCATTTGTGGAATGTAAGACTTCATTCCTCTTTTTGCCATAAAGATAATAAGAGCTTCATTATCTTTAAGTTGAGTGGCTGTTTGCTCACCGTCTTTCCAGGTGTTCATAACGATGAATTCGGCTTCAATATTGGCTTTTTTAATAATTCTTTGCAAAATATTCAAAATCTCTTCTGAAGCATAAAACGTCACCGTTGCCCCAGAATTTCTTGCAATATTCCAAACTCTCAACAAAGCATGAAAAAATCCGGCTTCTTTATGTGCATTTTCCGGAATCATTACCGCATGGTTTGTTATGGTAGCCAAAGGCTGAATTGCATGATAAACCAAGACATTCAAATCATCACGCTGTAAATATCCGTTGTAAAGATTATCGGTGAAAGAAGGCGAAAAACCTTTGCTGTCTTCTAATCCTATAATAAGATCGGTGATGTTTTGCTCTTTAATTACGTTGTTTACACCATTAATAACATCATTATCATATCTTTTTAGAGGCTGTATTTTCACATCTGCCGCTGCTGCCATATCGGTTGCCTGATGTAAAAGTTTCTCTGCATTTTTTACAGAAGATTCATTTTTATCTTCATTAATTACATTTAAAGCAAATAAATTTTCTGTATTCGAATGAGCTTTAATTAAAATTCCAAGATTCACCATTCTTTCAACAGTCGATTCGTGATTTAATGCTAAAAGAATATTTTCCTGTTCGTGACTGTTTCCGGAAACGGTTTCCTCATTATCCTGTTCTGCAATCTTCTGAGCACTCGACATAGAGATGAATGATGAAATGGTACACGAAATAAGAATTAATAAAATACTTCCGTTAAGAACATGTTCGTTTAATAATCTAATCGGTTCTCCGGTTTCTGTTTCCGAAATTATAATATTGTAACCTACCATCACAGTAGCTAAAGTTGCTGCTGCAGAGGCTGAGCTAAGACCAAATACGAGTCTGCCTTCTTCTTTGGTAAACCGAAATGTTTTTTGTGCAATAACAGCAGAAATATATTTTCCGCCGATAGATGCTACAAGCATAATTGAAGCAACTTTTATTGTTTCAAAACTGTTGAAAAAAACTTTAAAGTCAATCAACATTCCCACACTTATCAGAAAGAAAGGAATGAATATCGCATTTCCTACAAATTCTACCCTGTTCATTAAAGAAGAGGTGTGCGGAATGAGCCTGTTTAAAGCTAAACCTGCAAAAAATGCTCCTATTATTGCTTCAACTCCTGCTAGTTCTGCCAAAACTGCAGCAAAATATATCATCACCAATACAAAAATATACTGAGAGATTTTATCATTAATTTTTTTAAAAAACCAACGTCCTATCAAAGGAAAAAGCATAAGAACAGCCAAACTGAAAGCCAGAAAAGAGATGGATAGTTTCACCCAAAAAGAAATACCCATATCGCCTTGTACCAAACCTACAACTATAGCTAAAACCAATAATGTGGCAACATCAGTAATCATAGTTCCTCCTACAGTAATATTGACAGCTTGATTTTTAGCAATTCCAAGCTTACTGATTAAAGGGTAGGTAATTAAAGTTTGTGAAGAGAACAGACTTGCAAACAGCACAGAAGTGAGCATAGAAAAACCGAGAATGTAAAACGCTCCGAAATATCCTAAAATAAAAGGAAAAATAAATGCGTAACCTCCGTAACCTAAACTTTTCCATTTGTTTTTCTTAAAATCTCCCATATCGATTTCAAGACCGGCAAGAAACATAATATAGAGCAGTCCGGTTGTTCCGGTCACTACGATGCTGCTGTCTCTCACTAAAACATTAAATCCGTTCGGTCCGATTACTGCACCTGCAATAATCAACCCCAACAAATGAGGAACTTTAATTTTATTGAGTAAAAGCGGTGCGGCAAGAATGATGATGAGCACCAAAAGAAACTTCAATACCGGATCTTCAATGGGAAGACTGAGGTTGTGTATACTTAATAGAGTCATCTGTGTTTATTTTGTTGAACGTATTAATTCTACAGAGAATTTTGCCACACAATTGTCAACTGCAACGGTTCTTGTTCCTCTGATTTTGTTTGATGAAATCTCATTCAGTAAGACATTCATATTTACCTGTTTTTTTGCAGTAGAATCTGTTTTAAAATTAAGCTTGATTTCGTTATTCTCAAATTTTCCTGAATATAATCTTACCAGATTATTGTTATTGATGATTTTGGTAAATAACTGTATTGAATCGCTATCGAATTCCCAGGTGTCGGTACGCTGATCTCCTACAACATAATCTCCGCAGTTAGATTCTGTGCAGATTACTTTGCCTGTCCAAGTTCCGGAAATTTCATCAGACCATTTGACAATTTTTATTGAATCTGAATTTGTATGGTTGAAAATACTGTCTCTCATTTTTAACAGAGATTGGTATTCGGCTTCTTTTTGTGCAAATAATTTTTCTTTATTCAGTAATTCCGTTTCTCTCAAGGCTAAATCGTTTGCTTTGTCTTTATTATCGCAACTGAAAAGCAGAAATAAGAAGGAAATTAAGAGTATTGAATTTTTCATAAAAATAAGTTGTAGCCTAAATATACAAAAAAATTACAGATAGATTCGGGCTTTACTTCTGGAAACTATGGATTCAAAAGATAAAAATTAATACAGAAGATCTCCTCTGAGCTTTTTATACTTTGAAAAGTTTTAGAAAAACGCATAAAAAAAGCTCTCTGAAATAGAGAGCTTTTGGTAGTCTATAGGAGAATCGAACTCCTGTTGCAAGGATGAAAACCTTGAGTCCTGACCACTAGACGAATAGACCAAATTTTGAGGTTGCAAAAGTATAAATAAACTTTTAAACTTCAAAATTATAGAGTTTATTTAAAATTCTTCTGAATAACGGTATTTTTTATTCCTTTGGCTTCCAGTTCTTTTTGAAGTTTTACTGCATCTTCCAGGGTGTAAACTTTTCCGTAAGTGTAGTAGAACATTCCGTTAGATTTGTTTCTTTCTACATCTTTTAAGGTTTGAAGGATGAAAGAATTTGAGCTTAATTTATCTTTTCCTACATACACTTCAATATTATAATAACCGATGCTCAGTTTTTGGTTTGGCATAAATCCTACCGCATAAGAATTTCTGAATCCGGCATCTTTAGCTGTTTTAAGATTAATGTCTTTTACAGATGCCATATTGGTTACACCATAATAGTATTTATACAATCCGTTTTCTTTGATCGGAAGAATGTAATTCAATCCTTTTAATTCCGGATCTCCATCGTTGTATTTTACAGGCATTGTCATCAGTAAAATTCTGAAGTCATTTTTCAATGCAACTTCTGCCGGTTTTTCTGGCTCAGGTTTTTTGGTAATGACTTGCGCTCCTGTTTTTCTGTCAACTGCTTTTTTATAGTCAATAATTGCTTTATAAATATTTTCTGCTGTTTCCTGCTGTCCATTTTCAGAATTTAAGAATGCGGCATCTTCATAATTATTTACAAATCCTGTTTCAATAAGAATAGAAGGCATCGCACTTCTTCTTAAGATATGTAGGTTTTCCTGTTTTACACCACGCGAAAAACGGCCGCTTTTTTCAAAGTTTCCTTCTACAAAGCTTCCTACAATTAAGCTGTTTTCAAGATATTTACTTTGCTGTAATTTTAAGGCAATCAAAGATTCGGGTGAAGATGCATCATAAGAGGCAAAAGTCTCTTTATCTTTTTCATCAAGGTAAATTACGCTGTTTTCTTGCTTCGCTACTTCAAGATTTTCTCTGTTTTGAGCCGGCCCCTGTACGAAAGTTTCGGTTCCTCTTGCTGTGGCAGAACGACTTGGTGAAGAATTAACGTGTACAGAAATAAATAAATCTGCCCTGCTTCGGTTGGCGGTATTGGTTCTGTCTGTTAAAGAAGGGTACTCGTCTATTTTTCGGGTATAGATAACTTTAAATTCTTTGTTTTTCTCAAGCATTGCTCCTAATTTCAGAACAATTGCTAACGTAACATGCTTCTCCTGAACAAGACCCAGATCGGGATAATTTCTGTTAGCTCCGTTATCGCTTCCTCCGTGTCCTGCATCCAAAACTACAGTGAATTTTTTTTGAGCAAAAGTAAAAGAGGTAAAGAATATCAGTAGAAATGCTAAAATTGTTTTAAAATTTAGTTGGTACATCATACAGTTATAAAAATTATATTAATTTTGAGCCAAATTATACAGAACAAAATTGGACAAAACCGTCTTCAAAAATATATTACAATTTTTAATTATCCTAATTTTTAACAGTTTTTTAGCACAGGAAGGTCCTAAAAAAGTAGTTAAAGCTACGATAATTAATGATACTATTTCCAAAAAGGATACCATTGCTGCACCCAAAGAATCTCTAGATGCTGTGGTAGATTATAAAGCCGATGATATTCGTAGAGATGTTCCGAAAAAAATGATTTATCTGAATAAAAATGCTCAGGTAAAATATCAGGATATGCAGATCGATGCAGATTATATCTCAATTGATGAAGAAAGAAACTTAATTTTTGCCCGTGGAAAGCTTGATTCTTTAGGGAAAGTATTTGAACTTGCGCAGGTAAATCAGGCTGGGAAAAAATATGAAGTAGAAAGCTTTAATTATAATACGAAAACTAGAGAAGCTATTGCCTATAACGCAAGAACAGAGGAAAGTGAAGGTTTAATTGTTGCGGATAAAACTAAAAAGTACAACGATTCTGTTTTTGTAATGCGACATGCAGAATTTACGACCGATAGTTACTACATTGATAAAAAAGATACAAGACCCGATTATCACCTTTTGGCATCTTATATTAAAATGCAGAAAGGGAAAGAGAGTTCAACCTTAATTGTAGGTCCTGCACAAATGTACATCGAAGATGTTCCGACACCTTTGATTTTACCGTTTGCTATTTTACCTTTTTCAAGTAAAAGATCTGCAGGAATTTTGATTCCAAGTTTTGGGGAAAGAGAAGATGTAGGTTTTTTCCTAAATGGAATAGGGTATTATCAGCCGATTGGTGAACATTTCGATTTAAAAGTTCTTGCAGATATTTATACAAAAGGAAGCTGGACGATAAGGCCAGAAATGAATTATCTTAAAAAATATAGATATTCAGGGAATTTCGCGGCAGATATCGGAAGTACCGTCCGCGGAATTAAAGGTCTTGATAATTACAGCAAAACAGGAACATACAGAATTGCTTGGAGACATACTCAAGATACAAAAGCGAATCCTTTCCTTACATTTTCTGCATCCGTAGATGTTACAAGCCAAACGTTTTACAACAACACGGTGAACAACAACTATATTATGGATCAGAGTGTTTTGAGAACCCAGCAAAACTCTACATTGACGCTTACCAAAAGGTTTTTGAAACTTCCGGCTACGATTACAGGAACGGCTTCTTATTCTCAGAATTTTGCTACCGGATTGGCAGATTTACGTTTGCCACAAATGAACGTAGCGATCAATCAGTTTTATTTATTTAAATCTAAAACCGGGGTAAGATCTGGTTTGCTTGAAAATATTACAGTAAATACAGGTTTGAATTTATCAAACTTTGTAAGTACAGAAGAAGGAGAATTATTTACCGATGCAATGTGGGATAAAATGCAGACCGGTTTGAAAAATAACATCGCATTAGGAACCAACACGACTTTTGCAAAGTATTTTACTTTCAGTTTAGGAGCTACAATTGATAATGCTTTAACAACAAAAACGCTTACCAAATATTACGATCCAATACAAAATATAGAGGTTGACCAGATCAACAAACAAATTGCGGGATACAGTATTTTTTCTACCACAGCAAGTGTGCAGACTCAATTATACGGGCAGGCAAATTTCAAGAAAGGGTCTGCAATACAGGCAATAAGACATATGATGACACCAAGTATTGGTTTCACTTATTCTCCTGATTTTGGTGGTGAACAGTTTGGGTATTTTAAGAATTTCTATAATGCAAATGGTGCTTTAACGCCTTATTCTATTTTTGATAAAGGAATTGTGGGATCACCAACAACAGGGATGACGGGAGCTTTAAACTATAACATCGGTAACAATATCGAAATGAAGGTAAGATCTAAGAGTGATTCTACCGGAGTGAAAAAAATGAAGATTTTCGAATCTTTAAATGTAAGCGGAAATTATAATTTTGCTGCAAAAAGTCATCCTTGGTCAATTATTTCTGTGAACGGACAATCTTCTTTCTTTGATAATAAACTAAGCGTAAATACAAGTTTAACGATTGAACCGTATAAGATTCTATTTGCTCCGGGATCAGATACCGGAATCAGAACGGAAGATTTTGGATCTTTTAGCGTACAAGGTTTCAACGTGCAGCTTTCTTATCCTTTAAGCAACGAACTGTTTGGTGAGAAAAAAGATTACGCCAAAACTTATTCGCAAAAAGGGGAAATCAGAAATGAAAATTATTTCTTTGATGATGATAATTATGCCCATTTTGATCAGGCGTGGACGTTAAATGTGAATGCCAATTACCAATATTCAAGAAACTTAACGAGAACAGCTACCAAAATGGCTTCTATTGGTTTAGACGGAAGCGTGAAGCTTACTCCTTACTGGAATATTAATGGTAGTACACACTACGATATGGTGACCAAAGAATTGGCGTATACAAGAATTGGTTTCTCGAGAGATCAGCGTAGTTTTACGATTAATTTTAACTGGGTTCCTTTTGGGCAGTATAAAGTTTATGATTTCTTTATCGGTATTAAAGCAAATATATTAAGCGATGCATTGAAGTATAAAGACAGAAGTTTTACTCAGCCTAATGCACCTTTCTAAAGTCATACTGATTTTACAATATAAATTTTATCTTTGCACCCAAAATAAACTATATTCAAGTCGTAAATGATTTGGTATGATTTTTAAAGTAAATAAATCTATATATGAAAACAATCATCAACACAGTTAATGCTCCTGCAGCTATTGGTCCTTATTCTCAGGCAAATCTTGCCAACGGAGTTTTGTATATCTCTGGTCAGATTCCTGTAGATCCTGCAACGGGTAAACTGGTAGAAGGAATTGAAAAGGAAACACATCAGGTAATGAAAAACCTTGAAGCGATTCTTACAGAAGCAGGAATGACGTTTAAAAATGTAGTTAAAGCAACAATCTTCCTTAAAAGTATGGATGATTTTGCGGTGATGAATGATATTTATGCATCATATCTTGATGCTGAAAGCTTTCCGGCTCGTGAAACTGTACAGGTTTCTTGTTTGCCAAAGAATGTTGATATCGAAATTTCTATGATTGCACATCAGGATTAATGAATTTTTTAAGAAATACATTTGCAGTTTTGGTAGGTCTTGTGATTGCAGGGCTTATTATCACTCTTGGTATAAGGGCTTTTCCAAAGTGGGTTACCTTTGATGCATTTGCTCCGTTTGAGCATTGGCAGAGATTTTTAGAAAGCATGAAAGATAATGATGCCTTCTTCGGCTTTCTGCTTTTTATTTCAGGATTAGGAACTACCGTGGGAGGAGTTGTTACGGCAATGATTGTAAAATATGCAAAAGTAGCTTATGCAATTCTTATTGGTTTCATCATGCTTTTTATAGCAATGCTTGATGTAATCATTCTTCCTTATCATCCTACATTTTATAAAATTTCTATTTTTCTGGTCTTTTTTCCATTTGCTTGGATGGGAGGTAAGATCGTAGAGATAATTTATGAAAGAAATAAAAAGAAAAGAATTGCTGAAAAAATGAATAAAAAGTAATTTTTTAAAACATAAAAAAACGCTGCAGATTTTAAAATCTACAGCGTTTTTTGTTTATTATTTGTTTCTACTAAGGCATTTTAAATCCTCTTTGATAGCCTCTTCCGTAATCATCCATATATTTTATCTGGCCTGTTCCGGTGAATTTATTTAATAAGTTTTCTACATCTTTCTGAGAATTTACAGGCTTCCCGTTAATTTCAGTAATGATATAACCGTCTACTATACCTGCCTTAGCGATTTCGCTTCCTTCTACTACATTTTTAGCAACAACTCCGTTGCTTAATCCATAGTAAGCTTTCGTTCTGTCATCCAGGCTTTGGAAATCTGCACCAATTTTTTCGGTGACGCTCAAATCAGCTTTCGTTCTTGCAGAAGTTCCGCCTTTTTGATCTTTTAAAGTAACTGTAGAGGTAGTCTCTTTTCCGTTTCTTGAGTAAGTTACCTGTACTTTATCACCTGGTCTTTTGCTTCCGATGGCAACAGAAAGATCTGCAAAATCTGTAATGTTGGCTCCGTCAATTTTGGTAATGATGTCTCCAACTTTCATTCCCGCTTCTTGTGCACCACTATTATCAGGAAGTCCTGTAATATAAACTCCAGAACCTGGTTTTATATTGGTTTTCTTTTCTTGATTGTAGTAAGCAACTTGTTGGTCATTAGATAAATCTAAAGAGTTTACACCTAAGAAACCTCTCTGTACAATCCCAAATTTCTTAATATCCTCAATGATCTTTCTTGCCAAATTCGCAGGAACAGCAAAGCCGTAGCCTTGATAATATCCGTTTGTAGATGAAATCGCTGAGTTAATTCCAATCAAATCTCCATTTACATTTACCAATGCTCCTCCTGAGTTTCCAGGGTTAATGGCAGCATCGGTTTGTATAAAGCTTTCAATTGGGTTGGTTGCTTTTCCTTGTCCGCCCAAAATTCCTATTCCTCTTCCTTTTGCAGAAATAATTCCTGCTGTAACAGTAGAGTTTAATCCAAGAGGGTTACCTACAGCTAAAACCCATTGTCCGACTTCAACGTTATCGGAATTCGCAAAGTTTAAGAATGGCAATCCTTTTTCTTCGATTTTCAGTAATGAAATGTCAGTGTTTGGATCAGTTCCTACCAAAGTTGCGATATAAGATTTTTTATTGCTTAAAACAACTTCAAGCTTATTGGCTCCTGCTACAACGTGGTTGTTTGAAATAATATATCCATCTGGAGAAATGATTACTCCAGATCCTAAACCTGAAGGCATATTTTCTGGCGCTTGCTGTTGCTGTCTCTGTCTTTGTTGGCCTTTTCCTCCAAAAGGATCGCCGAAAAAGAAATCAAACAAATCCTGCTCAGAAGCTCTGCTTGATGCCCTGTTCTGATAATTTTTAATAGTTACAACAGCCGGAACTGTCATTTTAGATGCTTTTACAAAATCATCACCTACAGTTGCGGTATTCATTCCTACAAACGAAGCGTTGGTAGATTTTGTAAAATAAGATTGGTCACCGTTGTTAGAATCGTGACTTAGATATTGTTGCACGCCAACGGTAGTAGCTCCTGAGAGAACCCCTACAACGGCAAATGGTAAAAGTTTTTTAAAAGTACTCTTCATTGTATGTCTTCTTTGTTTGATTGTTATTTTATCTTACACAAATTTAATGCTAAATATGTATGTAAATAATCTTAAGTGTTTCACTTTTAACTAAAATTTAACGAGAATTATACCATTTTATAGTTTATGTAATAATTATCGTATGAGTTTAACACTGCTTAAAAAATTATTAAAGACAAAATGTCATCTATTAGATTGTAAAATCAGTCAAAAAGTTAAATGGTAATTAGAGTCATAAGAAGGTGCTTTATGTCATATCAATCAAATTTGAAAAATTAACTATCTTTGCAAAAATAATTTTCTCACTTAAACCGTTTATAGCATGCAACTGTATAACACCTTAAGCGCAGAAGAAAGAGCTCAACTTATTGATGAAGCTGGTAAGCAACGCCTTACTTTGTCTTTCTATGCGTATGCCAAAATTGAAAATCCCAAAAAATTTCGCGACGATTTATTTATAGCCTGGAATGCACTTGATGCATTAGGACGTATCTATGTTGCCCATGAAGGAATTAATGCTCAAATGAGTATTCCTGCAGATCATTTGGAAGATTTTCGAAATACGCTGGAAGTCTATGATTTCATGCAAGGAATTCGTCTTAATGTTGCAGTAGAACAAGACAATCATTCTTTCTTGAAATTAACGATTAAGGTAAGACATAAAATTGTTGCCGATGGTTTGAATGATGATACTTTTGATGTAACCAATAAAGGAGTTCACTTAAAAGCACAGGAGTTTAATAACTTATTGGAAGATCCTAATACAATTGTAGTAGATTTTAGAAATCATTACGAAAGTGAAGTAGGCCATTTTGAAGGTGCAATAACTCCGGATGTGGAAAACTTCAGAGAAAGTTTACCAATTATCAACGAACAATTACAAGATTTTAAAGAAGATAAAAATCTTTTGATGTATTGTACGGGCGGAATTCGTTGTGAAAAAGCAAGTGCTTATTTCAAACATCAAGGTTTTAAAAATGTTTTCCAATTAGAAGGTGGAATTATTGAATATACCCGTCAAATCAAAGAAGAAAATATTGAGAGCAAATTTATTGGAAAAAACTTTGTATTTGATCATCGTTTAGGTGAAAGAATTACCGACGATATTATTTCTCAGTGTCACCAATGCGGAAAACCGTGTGATAATCACACTAACTGTGCTAATGATGCTTGTCATTTGTTGTTTATTCAGTGTGATGACTGTAAAACGGCGATGGAAAACTGTTGTTCTACAGAATGTTTAGAAATAACACACTTGCCGGTTGAAGAGCAAGTAGCCTTAAGAAAAGGATTGCAGGTTGGAAATAAAGTGTTCAGAAAAGGAAAATCTGATGCTTTGACCTTTAAAAATTCAGGAGATTTACCAAATAAACCTTTAGCAAAAGTTGATTCTAAAAATATTAGACAGAAAATTGCAATCAAAAAAACATTGATTGGGAAAGCTGAACATTATTATACAAAATCAAAGATTGCACAGTTTTTAATTGAAAATAATGAAGTTTCAGTTGGAGACAAAGTTTTAATCTCTGGTCCGACTACAGGAGAACAGGAAATTGCAATTACTGAAATATTTGTTGATGGAAGTTCTTGCGAAACAGCAAAAGCAGGTGATCAAGTTACTTTTGAACTTCCGTTCAGAGTTCGTTTGTCAGATAAAATATATAAAATTTTAGGATAGTCAATCCTCAGATTTATGATGATATAAAGGTTGCGCTCCGTAGGAGCGCAACCTTTTTTTGTTCAATTAAATGTCGTTAGAAAACTCCAGAGGAGTTTTATCTGTGTAGAAACATAGTGTGAGAAAATTTGCGCTCCGTAGGAGCGCTATCTCTAAAATGATTTTGTATAACACTATTTTTTATAAATTTGAAAATGAAAAAATCAGATCTCAGAAAAATATATCTTGAAAAAAGAAAAAATCTGTCAAAAGATGAAATTTCTCTTTTTTCTAAAAGAATTTTTCAAAATTTCATCAATTATTTTAAACCAGTTTCTGATCAAAAAATCCATATTTTCATTCCGATTGAAAAGTTTAAAGAAATTAATACCCAGATTTTTATTGATTACTTTTTAAGCAGAAATATCAAAGTTTTTGTTCCTAAAATCGTCGATACAAAATTGATTTCTGTTGAAATTTTCTCTGATACCCAATTTGAAACCAATAATTGGGGAATTTCTGAACCTGTTTCAAACGAAGATTCTGAAGTTTTAGATTTTGACTTTGTGATTACTCCTTTGCTTTATTGTGATTTTAAAGGAAACAGGGTAGGGTATGGAAAGGGATTTTATGATCAATTCTTTGAAAATATTTCAAAAGATTCAAAAAAAATCGGAGTTAATTATTTTAACCCCGATGATATCATTGATGATGTCTGGGAAAACGATATTCCTCTAGATTATCTGGTTACGCCTACTGAAGTGCTGTCTTTTTCCAGCAAGTCTGAATAAAATTTAATAAAATAAAATTTAAATTCTTTATTCTTTTCTGTGGCTTTAGAAACAAGGGTATATTGTGCACTTCTTTCAAAATTTCCTATTGATTTATTTTTGTCGCCAATATATTCCACATTAAATTTTGCGAAATCTAAAGTGTCTTTATCGTTGATTTTCTTGAAAACATTAATGTTACTTACTTTCACCTTTTTCACCTTCAGACTTTCAAGTTCTTTAAATAGCCCTTGGAAAGTTGTAGAGTCAGATTTCTGAAAATACTTCTCAATTTTTGAATAAATAGCGGTGTCTATTTCAGTCTTTTTATTTCCGGAAAGATAAAGAGTAGATAGGTCAAGCACATCCTGTACTTTTTGCAAAGTAATAGAGTTAATGGCTTGTGTACTGTCCATTTGTACATTGATATTGTTTGTGTTTCTTAGCTTTTCAAGATCACTTATGTTGTTGTTTTCTTCTTTTTTTGTACAGGCAATCATGATGACGCCAAGAAGTATCGTCAAAAACAAAAAGTTATTTATTGTTTTCATGGTTTGAGATTTTAAATTTGATAGATACTATTTTTCCTTTATCTTTTTTCATTTCAATAACGTTCAGGTTTTTTAATGAAGTGGTGGGTGTAGTCACCAAAGTGATGTAGTCCTGCTTGTCTAGAGTTTCAAGACCGTATATATCACTGTCATAAACCTGCGTTATGGTAGCTGTGTTGCTGATGAGGTTTTCCAGCTGTTTTCTTTTCTGTTTGATGAGCTGCTCAGAATTTTCGCCATTAATATCTTTTATAGAGAAATAATAAAGCGCCATCTTATAATCATCAGGTTTCAGCTCTATCGTTTCTTCTTCAGGTGCATTTTCAAGATTTCTGTTGACTTCAAGGTCTTCATAAACCGTCGAACTGATCTGCATTTTCAAAGTTTTATCCTTTGTTGGATAGATGAAACATTCTCCTGGTTTAATTCTATATAAAATAGGAGATTCGTTTTCTTTAATAACTTTAATTTCAATATCACGCTGAACATTTAAATTTCTGTCGGCATCCGTAAAACAATACTTATAAGTTTTTTGAAAAATTTCATCTTTAAAACCTAAAAGCCCCAATAAAATAACAAAAACTGATGCCGCAGCAATCCATGCAGTTCTTTGGTAGTTCTTTTTCGGTAGTTTTATTTCTGATATTTTAGAAGATTCTAAAATAGTTTGTTTTTTTTCAATTATTTGATTTTCAGTATTGTTTTCTTGTAAAACGGTGTTTTCTTGGTTGCTAGATACTAGTTTTGTAGGCTCTTCTTCGGTTTTAGGTAGGTTTAATGCACTTGAAACTGTTTTTTCTAATTCTTTCAGTTCATCATCACTCAAATCTTTCTCATCACTTAATAATTCTCCTGCAAAAAGATGGTTCTTTTTAAAATCATACCATGAGTCGTAACCCGCATAGATACTCAATAAATTAAGCATATCAATACGAGGTAATTTTGAAACCGGAGAAGATTTAAAATAGGTGTAAAAAGATTTTTCACTGATGTTACCTTTAGCCTTTTTCCTAAGGTCTTCCTGAAAATATATAATATCAATCCCCTTCCACTTAGATATTTCATCATAAGAAGGGGTGTATTCTTTCAAATATTGAGCTTGAACGTCCTTTTTGAGCTGCTCAAAATGTAAGAGGTCTAAATCTGTCACTTTATAAAAAAGTAGTTAAATTGTTGATTATCAGTATTTGTTATTTGTAAAACTATTTTACAAAGTTATTACAATTATTTTTCATAAACAAATTTCACATCTGCTATACCTTTGTCTTGTTCAAATAACCGAACAGAGAAAAAGATTTAAAAAACAATATTAACAAAATTAAATTTAATTTATTATGAAAAAGTCATTATTCGTAGCTGCTATCGCTGTTATTTCTTTAGTTGCTTGTAAAAAAGGTGAAGCTACAACTGGAGCTGATTCTTTAAACGCTAAAGCTGATTCAGCTACTGAGCAAATCGATTCTACTGCTAAAGTTGCTACAGATTCAATCAACAAAGTTGCTGATTCTGCTACTAAAGCTATCGATTCTACTGCTAAAGTTGCTGCTCCAGCTGCTCACTAATCAGTTACGATTGAAGAATAAAGAACCGTTTCGCTCAGCGAGACGGTTTTTTTATGTCTTATATTAAAAAACAATTAAGACTTTTTCTGTCTTAAAGCTTCATAGCATGTAATCGCTACAGCATTACTCAAATTTAATGAGTCAATACTTCCGGTCATCGGTATTAATGTATTTTGACCTTTACAATACCAGAAATCACTCAATCCTGAATGCTCTGTACCAAATAAAATTGCCGAACGTTTTGTGAAATCTCTTTCAAACATATCTTTGGAAGTTTCATCCATAATGGTTGTATAAATATTGAAACTGTTTTTCTGTAAAAATTCATAGACTTCGTTATTGTCAGCCTGAAAAACTTCCATTCCAAAAAGACATCCAACACTTGATCGGATTACATTGGGATTATAAAAATCTGTTTTACCGTCAGCGACAATTAAGGCATCAATTCCGAAAGCTTCACAACTTCTTAAGATTGCACCTAAGTTTCCTGGTTTTTCAACACCTTCTACGATGATTACCGTTGAATTTTCTTTTGGTTGAAAGTTGTTTAAATGAGATTCTTTGGTTTTGTAAACTCCGATAATTCCTTCTGAAGTCCCACGATAAGCAATTTTTTCATACACTTTGTCACTCACCAAATGAATTTTCTCTTTAGGAGTATTTCCTTTGAAAATGTTTTCGCAGATATAGAATTCTACAGCTTCAAAATTGTATTTCTGAGCTCTTTCGTTTTCCTGTTGTCCTTCTACTACAAAAACTCCCGATTTTTTACGAAAACGGTTGTCTGTAAGAAGTTTGGTAATATGTTTTATCTTTTCGTTTTGAAAACTTTCGATGATCATAAATGGGGAATGATTGATAATTGATGCAAAAATAAGATTTACATCAGACTTATCAATCATTCATTGGCGGAAGATTAGTTATATAATTTAGTGTATTTGATTAAAAATCAATTCTCAATTGTAAATTTTGCTTTACAAATGAGTTTAAAATTGACAAACGAAGTGAATTGACTATTCACGTTTATCTATTCATCACTTATATTTCCAATCAAGCTTTGTGGAAGCTCTTTTTTATTTTTAATTCCTAAAGATTTTAGTTTCTGAGTCTGGACAATTAAATTGTCATTTCCTGTGTAGAGTTGCTTGTAAGCATCATTGTAAACATTTTTTGCTAAGTCTAAATTTTTTCCAACCTTTTCAAGATTTTCTACGAAACCTGCAAATTTGTCGTATAATTTAGCACCACGCTCGGCAATTTCCATGGAATTTCTGTTCTGATATTCTCTTTTCCAAAGATCAGCGATTAGTTTTAATGAAGTAATCAGGTTGCTTGGATTTAAAAGTAAAATTCTTTTCTCGTAAGCGAAATTCCAAAGGTTTTGATCCGCCTGCATTGCAGCAATATAAGCCGGTTCGCTCGGAATAAACATCATGACAAAGTCTAAAGATTTTCCGTAATCGTCGTACGCTTTTTGACTCAATTGACTGATGTGAGTTTTGATGGAAGATAAATGCTGGTTGACTTTAATTTGATAGATGTCTGAATCTGTTTCGTCTACCAATTCTGTAAAGGCGGTCAAAGAAACTTTGGAATCGATGATCACATTTCTTTCGTCGGGATATTTTACAACTGCATCAGGACGCATTTTTTTACCCGAAAACTCTGAAAACAAAGCTTTATTATCTTCATCTCTCAGTTCGTGCTCCAGGAAATATTCTCTTCCTTTTACCAATCCTGATTTCTCTAAAATGCTTTCCAGAATCATTTCGCCCCAATTTCCCTGAGTTTTGCTTTCACCTTTCAGAGCTTTGGTCAGTTTTTTAGCATCTTCCGAAATTTGTTGGTTGAGCAAAGCCAATTCTTTCACTTTTTCAGCCAGAGAAAAACGTTCTTTATTTTCCTTTTCATAAGCTTCGTTGACTTTATTTTTTAAATCATTGATTTTCTCCTGAAAAGGTTCAAGGATATTTTTAAGATTATTTTGATTGACCGTTGTGAATTTTTCTGTTTTTTCTTCTAGAATTTTGTTCGCCAAATTTTCAAACTGCAGTTTTCCTTCTTCCTGAATTTTTTTAATCTCTTCTTTCTGAGTTTCTAAAGATTGTTGTAAACCTTCATTTTGAGCAGATAATTCTGAATTTTTAGCATATAAATGTTGCTTTTCATTCAAAATCAATTCAATTTGAGCGTTTTGTTTTTGATTTAAAAATTTTTGTTCATCAAATTGTGTTTGGAGAAAAGTGTTTTCTGCTGAGATTTTGGAGAACTCATTTTTAAGATCATTCAATAAATCAGATTGTTGAAGATTTAAATTTTTTTCATTTTTAATAATTTGATCTAAATCCTGAATCTTCAGATTCAAATTTTCTAAATCAGCTTTAGTTTTAATATGTAAATAATTCAATTCATCATAAGAACTTCTTGAAACCATAGAAGATTTCAAAACAAAATAAACTAAAATAGCGCCGATAATTCCTCCGGCAAAACATCCAATGATGAGATAAGTGATTTCCATAATTCAGAAAAAAGATAATTTTAGGCAAAAAAGATTTTTATTAATGTAATAAACATGAATGAAATTCCCGCTACCAAACAAAGTGTTGCAATAATAAGTGAATATTTTGAAAAATCTAAATCATTTTCAAATGACTTGCTTTCGCTTTGGATTTTTTTTTCAATTTTTTCCTTTTCTTGAATATTGATTTCCTGTGTAAACTTATTACGTAAACGTAATTTTCTGATGTGATGAGTCATATTGTCACTTGAAAAATAACGATGCGCTAAACATGAACAAACTGAAACAATTAATAAAACTACGGTAATGATGAATAGGCTTTTGCTTTCCTGGAAGGATTTCTGAAGTAAGCCACACTGTTTACTGTCGTTGATTAATTTTGGTAAATATCCAATGATTGCAAGTGTAAGTAAGGCAATTCTTAAAATTTCTGATGAATATTGCTGATATTTTTCCAGAATAATAAAATCTGCTTTATATGAGTTTTCTTCAATGGGAAGATGACCGAAATATTTTTCTCTTGAGGATCTCATGGTTTTTATTTTAAGTGGTTATTGTTTTTTCTAAAATCTCAATATTTTTCACAATATCATTGCTTTCGCACTTTTTCAATTCCTTAGCTAAGGTTGAGGAAAGTAATTTTGGATTTAAAATCTGTGAAGCAACTTTTGCAGCAGCGTAGTCTACAATATTAATAACCGATTCTTTTAAAAAATTCGGAGTGTTGGACGAAATTACCGCCGTTGCCCAGGAAGTGTCTCTTGCTTTTGAAATAGCAAAATCTAAAACTGCATTGTCTTTTCCGTTTGAAAGTTTGTCTATGAGATTGATCGGATAACAGATTTTATTTAAAGAATCCTGAACATTCTGGTTGATCGAAGCAATAACCGAATTGATATTTTCAAAATCTTTTTTCAGTGGATTGATTTTTCGATACGGCATAATCGATGCTGCGGAAATTCCCAAATCTAAATTGATATGCGCATTCATACCAAGGAAAATATGCTGAAGAATCAGAAGGTCTTTATTTTTTGCGGCTTCAAAAGCTAAATACCAAGAATTTGTACATTTCTTTCCTTTGTTATAGTTTTCCCATGCGTTTAAATATCTTGTTGCAAAAGCGATGTCAAGCAAAGTCATTCTCGGATTGTCTTCAAATTTTTTCTGTTGAATTCCTTTCAAAACCTGTGCGGTCATAATTTTGTAAGTGCACGCAAAATATCCTAAAGGACTTTTGTTTGCTTTGCTCCAGAGAATAATTTCGTCTAATTTTTTTAAGACTTCTTCGATGGTTTTCATATCAGATTAGTTTTAATTAAAGATAAGAAAAAACCTCGCAGATTTGCGAGGTTAGTATTTTAAGGATTCTCTTTCGAAATTTCATCATGATGTTTCAAATACAAAGGCAGCGCTGCAGAGCCATACCAAGAGAATATGTCATAACTGAAAATTCCGGCCGCAACGGCGGGATCGGTTTTTACCCAAGATTCGGCTTCTTCTTTTGACTTGGTGTTGAAGATAAACATTCCGCGGTAATTTTCTTTATTCTTTTCTAAGAACGGTCCGGCAACGATGATTTTACCTTCTTTAGCTAGTTTGCCGATGTTTTCCATATGACCTTTCATTAATTCTGCTTTTTTCTCTTTATCATCAATTTTTGCAGAGCCGGTTGTCAACATTACGATGGTGTAAGCTTTCATACCATATTTATCTGCTCCTAAAGAATCTGCCAGTTTTTGGTTGAAACCTATTTTTGAAACACCAGAAGTTCCATCTTTTCCGGGTTTTCCATCTTCACCTTTTGTATAGATAAAACAAGAAGTGAAAGAAAAAGAAATTGCTATAAGTAGAAATAAATTTTTCATCATATTAAATGTTTTTAATCTTTAATCCTCAAAAACTCTTTTGCTAATTCAATCATTTTAGGGTCACCAGTGTATTTTCCATGTTCATCAGAAAGTTTTACGGTAGGAATCCATTCGTTGTTGAGAGATTGTACGCCGATAAGTTTCATGACGATATTCATTGGTTTTAAACCGACATCATTCGTAAGGTTGGTCCCTATACCAAAAGAAACTCCGATTTTTCCTTTACAGTAATTGGTGATCTCTTCTACTTTTTCAAGATTTAAAGCATCAGAAAAAATAATATATTTAAATAAAGGATTAATTCCGTGTCGTTTGTAATGGGCAATGGTTTTGTCGGCAAATTCTAGCGGATCACCACTGTCGTGACGAACTCCGTCGAAAAGTTTTGCAAATTTTTTATCGAATTGCTGGAAGAAAACATCAGTGGTATAAGTATCTGAAAGAGCGACTCCCAAATCCCCACGATAAACATCAACCCAATGTTCAAGGGCTAATTCGTTGGCCATTTTAAATCCAAACTCGGCTCCGTGAAACATAAACCATTCGTGAGCATGGGTTCCAATTGGTTTTACGCCGTATTTCATGGCGAAATGTACGTTGGAGCTTCCTATAAATGTAGAGTCTTTTTTCTGGGTTAAAGCTTCCATTACTAAATTTTGTACCTTATAAGAATGTCTTCTTCTTGTACCAAATTCTGCGAAGTTAACTCCCAGCTTGTTTAGCGAATCTGCTTTTTCCAGCGTTTTTGCCATTACGATTTCGTTAGAATCTCTTTCCATGTGATTCATTTCGTAATGCAATTCGCTAATCAAAGCTAGTAAGGGAACTTCCCAAAGAATGGTTCGGTACCAAAGTCCTTCAACAGTAACCGATAGATCATTTCCTGTTTGTACAATTTTTACTTCAGATGGATCGTAATGATAGCCTTCTAGAAAATCAAGATAAGGTAAGTTTAAATAAGGACAGGTTTTAGCTAAAAACTTTTTCTCATCTTTAGTCAGTTTGAGCTCTGCCATTTTGTTGACAGTTTCTCTTAAAGCGTGATCAAAACCTTCAGGAAAATGATGTTTCCCACGATTGATAAATTCGTATTTTACAGTTTGACTTGGGAAAAGTTTTACCACCGCATTTTGCATGGTAATTTTATAAAAATCGTTGTCTAGAATTGAGTTAAACGTCATATGTTGCATATTGTGTAATTTTAACACAAATTTAGTTTATTTAAAATAAAAATCGTCTAAATGTAAGACGATTTTTTAAATATTGTAATGATTTTTGTCTTGTTTTTACTTCCCTAAATAAGAATTGTACATCCAGACTTCTTTTTCCTGCTCTGTAATATAGTCGCTCATTTGCGAGTTGGTACCTTCGTCACCTGCTTTGTCTGTAATATCTAAAAGCTCTCTTTGCAAATCGATCACCACTTTGAAAGAATTCAGAATGATCTCTACACTTTTATTACCGTCACTTACTTCTTTGCTTTCTTTAATGGTAGAAACCTGAAGGTAATCTGAATAATTGTGCGCCGGAGTTGCTCCTAAAGTTAATATACGTTCTGCAATCTCATCTATTTTTAAAACTAAACTATTGTATAATTCTTCAAACTTAGGATGCAGCGTAAAAAATTGTTCTCCTTTTATATTCCAGTGAGAACCTCTTGTATTCTGATAAAATACAGAATAGTTAGCAAGTAAAATATTCAGTTTTTCTGAAATGTTTTGGCAGTCGGCTTCTTTTAAACCGATAATGTTTGCGTTTTTCATAAGTCTATTTTTTGATAATTCTAATGCAGGAAATATTGTGCCGAAACGAGATTGGTATGATAGATGGCAACTATTGGAGAGTTTTTTTTAATAATTTGAAAGGGAATTCTTAATATTGTGTCCTATGGAAACTTTTCTAAATACAGATGACCGCTCTTTCAAAAAGTATGGGATTTTAGCGGTAATTATTGTTTTGATTTATTTTTTGCAGACATTTTTTGTGTTGTACGGCGGAATTGGTTCAGACAGTTTGTCATATTTTGGTATTGCAGCAGATTTACCGAATCCCGAGACTAATCTTTTTCCTTTAGGATATCCTATAATGTTGAAATTGTATCATTCTGTATTTCAGGATTATTTTTGGGCATATAAATTTTTGAGTTTGTCTTTTATAGTATGCATTCTGCTGTTTTCTTATTACAAAAAGTTTTATTTTAGGGAAACGGTATTGCTTTTTGCGGGCAAAACTTTTTTCTTTGTTTTTATTCAGGCGATGTCAGAAGGACCTTTTATATTTTTCCTCTATTTTCTTATTTATTTTTTACATCAATTATTTGCAAAAAAGGATCATTTTTACAGCAATGTTATTTTAGCTTCTGTAATGATGATCGGTTTGTTTAGTGTAAGATATTCGGGAATATATATTTATTTAGGTATTTTGTTTTTTTTTGTATTTGCTTTTTTTAAGATAAAAGATAAAAATTATACTTACGGGATTTTTTTATTTTTACTGTTTGCAGGTTTAGGTATAGGAGGTTATTTGTTTTTTAATTTTCAAAAATTCGGAAGCTTTACAGGTGAAAATTTAAGAGGTGCTCCCGGTGTAATATTACCTATATATATATTGCGTGATCTTTTGGGTGTAAGTAATGTGATTGATCCATTTATTGGCTTAAAACCTGCTTCCAATAGTTTGGCGAGCATTGCATTTCAATTTTTTGTTTTAATAATAGACTTGTTTATTTTTATTTATTTCCTTAGATATTACAGAAAAGCAAAAGAAACTTCACTTTATTATTTTCACGTTTTATTGTGGGTTGTTGCGGCTGTATATTGTGTTACCTTGTTGATTTCAGGATGGTTTCAGCAAATTGAGGAGATGAACGTAAGGCTTTTGGCAGCTGCTAACTTTTGTTTATTTTTCTCTTTTCTTATTCTTTATTTTAAGCATCAAAAAAATGATAAGTGGATATTGAGAGTTAGTTGCTTCTTTTTTGCTTTTCTTACTTTGTATAATTTAAAGTCACCGGCTAATTATTTGAAGAAAAGAAGTCAGATTAAAGCTCAAATGCCAAAATTTGAAGACAAAAAATATCTTTTTAATGATGAAACAGGCCTGAAAACTTTTACTACATATCAAATTCCTGTAATCAATAAATCTTTTCAGTATGAACATACCAACAATCAGAAAGGTAAAATAAAAGAAAGTATAGCAGGTAGCATTAATCCTAAAATAAAATGGTTGATGAATGATACTGTGAGAAATAAATCTGAAGTTTTATATACGTCTCAACTTAGTTTAGATTAGCACTTTTCTGTTTTTTTTTACTCTTAATTTTTATAGATTTTCTTTAATCCTGCTATTGCTTAAAGTTTTAGGGTTTATATGATGAAATTTTAATTATTAAGATTATTTCTACATAACTACTTGTCAATTAAAAAATTATTATTATTTTTGCACCCTAAAATAAAAGCAATTAAATGCCTACTATTCAACAATTAGTTAGAAAAGGAAGAGTCGCACTTACCAAGAAGAGTAAATCGGCTGCACTTGATTCTTGTCCACAAAGACGAGGTGTATGTACGAGAGTATATACTACCACACCTAAGAAACCTAACTCTGCACTTAGAAAAGTTGCAAGGGTAAGACTTTCAAACGGTAAAGAAGTTAACGCCTATATCCCAGGTGAAGGACATAATCTTCAAGAGCACTCGATAGTATTGGTACGCGGGGGGAGAGTAAAAGATTTACCAGGAGTTAGATACCACATCGTAAGAGGTGCGTTAGATACTGCTGGAGTAAGCGGAAGAACTCAAAGAAGATCTAAGTACGGAGCTAAGAGACCTAAGCCAGGTCAAGCTGCAGCTGCACCGGCTAAAGGAAAGAAAAAATAATCATTAAATAAGGTACAGAAACAATGAGAAAGACAAAAGCGAAAAAAAGACCGTTGTTACCAGATCCAAAATTTAATGATCAATTGGTAACTAGATTCGTAAACAACTTGATGCTTGACGGTAAGAAGTCAATCGCATTCAAAATATTCTATGATGCATTAGATATCGTAGAAACTAAAAAAGGAGAAACTGAAAAGACTGCCCTTGAAATCTGGAAAGATGCATTAACTAACGTTATGCCTCACGTAGAAGTACGTTCTAGAAGAGTAGGTGGAGCAAACTTCCAGATTCCTATGCCAATCAGAGCTGATAGAAAAATTTCTATGGCAATGAAATGGTTAATTAGCTACTCTAAAAAGAGAAATGATAAGTCTATGGCTTTGAAATTAGCTAATGAAGTAGTTGCCGCTTCAAGAGAAGAAGGTGCTGCTTACAAGAAGAAATCAGATACTCACAAAATGGCGGAAGCTAACAAAGCTTTCTCACACTTTAAATTCTAATCTGAAATGGGTAGAGATCTTAAATTTACAAGAAATATTGGTATTGCTGCGCACATTGATGCTGGTAAAACTACCACTACAGAAAGAATTTTATTCTATACAGGTGTAAACCACAAAATTGGTGAAGTTCACGATGGTGCTTCTACAATGGACTGGATGGAGCAGGAAGCAGAAAGAGGTATTACTATTACTTCTGCTGCAACTACTTGTTCTTGGAACTTTCCAACAGACCAAGGAAAACCTTTAGCTGATACTAAGCCTTACCACTTCAACATCATCGATACACCGGGACACGTTGACTTCACAGTAGAAGTAAACAGATCTTTGAGAGTATTGGATGGATTGGTATTCTTATTCTCTGCAGTAGATGGAGTAGAGCCTCAGTCTGAAACAAACTGGAGACTTGCTGACAACTACAAAGTTGCAAGAATGGGATTTGTAAACAAAATGGACAGACAAGGTGCTGACTTCCTTAACGTGGTAAACCAGGTTAAGACTATGTTAGGATCAAACGCAGTTCCTATCGTTTTACCAATCGGTGCTGAAGAAGATTTCAAAGGTGTTGTAGACTTAATTAAAAACAGAGCGATCATCTGGGATGAAGCTGGACAAGGTGCTACTTTCGAGGTAGTTCCAATTCCGGAAGATATGAAAGATGAAGTTCTAGAATATAGAGAGAAATTAGTTGAGGCTGTTGCAGATTATGATGATACTTTGATGGAGAAATTCTTCGAAGATCCAGATTCAATCTCTGAAGACGAAATCAACGAAGCTCTTAGAAAAGCTACTATCGATTTATCTATTATCCCAATGACTTGTGGTTCTTCATTCAAGAACAAAGGAGTACAGTTTATGTTGGATGCAGTATGTAAATACTTGCCTTCTCCATTGGATAAAGATGATATCAAAGGTACTGACCCAAGAACTGACGCTGAAATTTTCAGAAAGCCAGACGTAAACGAACCTTTCTCTGCATTGGCATTTAAGATTGCTACCGATCCTTTCGTAGGAAGATTGGCATTCTTTAGAGCTTACTCTGGAAGACTAGATGCAGGTTCTTATATCTTGAACACTCGTTCAGGAGATAAAGAAAGAATCTCTAGAATCTATCAGATGCACGCTAACAAGCAAAACCCAGTAGAATATATTGAAGCTGGTGATATTGGTGCTGCTGTAGGTTTCAAATCTATCAAAACTGGTGATACTATGTGTGACGAGAAAAACCCAATCGTTCTAGAATCGATGGTTTTCCCTGATCCGGTAATTGGTATCGCTGTTGAGCCTAAAACTAAGGCTGACCAAGATAAAATGGGTAACGCTCTAGCTAAATTGGCTGAAGAAGATCCTACGTTTACGGTTAGAACTGACGAGGCTTCAGGACAAACGATTATCTCTGGTATGGGTGAGCTTCACTTAGATATCATTGTAGATCGTATGAGAAGAGAATTCAAAGTTGAAGTTAACCAAGGTCAACCTCAGGTAGAATACAAAGAAAATCTTACAAGAGTTGCTCAGCACAGAGAAGTTTACAAAAAACAATCTGGTGGTAAAGGTAAATTTGCTGATATTGTATTTGAACTAGGACCTGCTGACGAAGGTAAAGTTGGTTTAGAATTCATCAATGAGATCAAAGGTGGTAACGTTCCTAGAGAATTTGTTCCTGCAATTGAAAAAGGCTTTAAAGCTGCAATGAAGAACGGTCCTTTGGCTGGTTTCGAAGTTGAAGGTATTAAAGTTACTCTTAAAGACGGATCTTTCCACGCGGTAGATTCTGATGCTCTTTCTTTCGAATTAGCTGCTAAATTAGGATTTAAAGAAGCGGGACGTGCTGCTAAGCCAGTAATTATGGAGCCTATTATGAAATTGGAGGTTGTAACTCCGGAAGAATATATGGGTAACATCATTGGTGACCTTAACAAGAGAAGAGGTACAATCAGTGGACAAGAAGAGAAGAACGGTGCCGTTGTTATCAAAGGTTCAGTTCCATTGTCTGAAATGTTTGGTTATGTAACTACTCTAAGAACACTTTCATCAGGAAGAGCTACTTCTTCTATGGAATTAGAGAAGTACCAAGCTACTCCTCAAAACGTTGCTGAAGATATCATTGCTAAAGCAAAAGGTTAATTTTTTTAAAGTACAAGAAATGTCACAAAGAATCAGAATAAAACTAAAATCTTACGATTACAACTTGGTAGACAAGTCTGCTGAGAAAATCGTAAAAACGGTAAAGGCTACTGGTGCTGTTGTAAACGGACCAATTCCATTGCCAACGAATAAGAGAATCTTCACAGTGTTGAGATCTCCGCACGTAAACAAGAAAGCAAGAGAGCAGTTCCAATTATCAGCTCACAAGAGATTGATGGATATCTACTCTTCTTCTTCTAAAACTGTTGATGCTCTAATGAAATTAGAACTTCCTTCAGGAGTTGACGTTGAAATTAAAGTGTGATAAATATGCTGGAAGATGGATGATGGAAGTCGGAAGTTTTTTAGCAACACCTTAAATATTAAATCCCTTTTCGAAAGAAGAGGGATTTTTTTTTGTTTAAATTTTAAAAATGTTTTAACTAAATATTTAGTAATAAATTAATATTAATTCAAACAGTATTGATATTTTTGATTAAAATTAATATATGAAAAAACTAATTTTATTATTGTTTCCTTTAATCATTTCAGCACAAACACATCGATTCGTTTATCAGTTTCACTACAAATTAGATTCAACAGCAACAGAATTGACTGCCGAAAATATGATCTTGGATGTCAATCCTGATAATGTTAAATTTTATCCTTATTCTTATGCAGAAACAGATTCTTTAAATATTATTAGAGATCAGCATGTATCGAGATGGGACGATCATCTTCCTGCTCTTATTAGAAAAAAAGGTTCTTTTGAAAATACTTCATTGATTTTATTGAATGATTTATTCTCTTTAAAATCAACAGACAAGATGACATGGAAACTTTTGAATGATACAAAAGTAGATGGTCAATATACATTACAAAAAGCAACCACAACTTTTGGGGGAAGAAATTGGATCGCATGGTTCTCTAAAGACGTTGATCTAAGCGAAGGTCCGTACAAATTCCGTGGACTTCCGGGATTGATTTTCGAGATTGAAGACGACAAAAATAACTTTATGTTTAAGCTTTCAAAAAGTATGAAGTTTCCTAAAACGTATGAAGCCAAATTCCTTGAAAGTTTTGCTGGGAAAAAACCACTTTCCGTGACTGAGAAAGTCATTGCTAAAAAACAGTTAGAACTTTACAATAATCCGCTACAGGATATTGCGGAAGCCTTTAAGTCTAATACAAATCCTGAAAATACCTTTTACGTTTCGAGTGTTCAGATAAAAAGTTTAGACCAGCTAAAAGGAATGTCTGATGAGAGAAGAAAAGCAATGCTCAAAGAAAACAACCCAATCGAGATTGATAAAGCGATAAAATACCCTGTAAATTAAAACGCCAATCACATATTTTTGATCATTCTCTAAAAAAGCGACGTAATTTGGCATAAATTTAACATAAGTGACAATTGTCATTCCATATAATTTATTTAGAATTAATAAAAATAATATTTTTGTTTCAAATTTATGAAATGAAAAAAACGGTATCTGTTTCATTGCTAATTTTGGGAGTAGCTTTTTCTAAAGCACAACAAAAAGCAAATGATACAATCAGAAAAGAAACCACGATTGAAGAAGTAGAACTTTTTGGAGAGAAAAAAAAGCAACCTCAAGGTTTAGATGCAATTACACGTTTGCCTCTAAAAACAAGAGATCAAATACAGAGTATTTCAGTAGTATCTCATAAGGTTATCGAGCAATTAGGAGGTCTTACCGTAACTGATGTTGCAAAAAATGTTCCGGGAGTAACGTTGTTTTCAAGTTATGGAGGTGCAAACGAAAGTATGTCTATAAGGGGCTATCGTGGTGTTCCTGTTCTGAAAAACGGTGTGCAAATGGATTCTGATTTTCGTACTGCAGGAATGATAACTGATATGCAGGGTGTAGAAAGTATTCAGGTTATTAAAGGCTCTGCTGCTATAAGCCAAGGGGTTGGTAACGGTTTGGGATCTGCAGGTGGAGTTATTAATGTAGTAACCAAGCGTCCTCAGTTTATCAACCAAACGAATGTAGGTTTCAGATACGGAAGTTGGGATTTTTACAGACCGACTGTAGATTTTCAGAGAGTTTTAGATTCTCAGGGTAAAGTTGCAGTAAGATTTAATGGAGCTTATCAAAATAATAATTCTTTCAGAACTCATGTTGGAGCCGAAAGAATATATATAAATCCATCAATTACATACCGTCCGGATGATAAAACCGAGATCAATGTTGAAATGGATTATCTTAATGATAATAGAACTCCAGATAGAGGGACAATAAATACGGCGACAGGTGATATAGAAGCTTTGTACCATATGCCGAAAGGAAAATTTCTAGGATATACTTCCGATTATAACAAAACAGAAACTTTTAATTTTGCAACGACTGCTGTTAGAAAACTTAATGATAAATTTAAGGTAAGAGCTGCGTTCATCAACTCAAATAATAATGGAGATAATGAAGCTTCATCAATTTCATTGCCGACTGGAGATACTAATTATAATATAAGACAAAGGGTAATAGGAAAATCTGAGTCAGAAGATATAAACAGAGTTTTACAGTTTGACTTCATTGGTCAGGATGTAAAGACAGGCTTTATCAACCACACATTCCAGGTTGGCTTTGATTGGCGAGAAACAGAAACTTCAGCAGTTACTTACAATGCTTATAAAAATTCAATAGCTCCACAAAACCTAATCACAGCACGTGCTACAAAAATTGGAGGTATAAACTATCCTGCAAATCCTTTAGATACTTTTGATGTAGTGAATGGTTCTATTCCCAATACACTTCCTGTAAATGTAGTTTATGAAAATCTGGGAAGATCAAATCCAGTCTTAACTCCAAGTATAGGTGCGATGGCTCAAGATGTGATGTCTTTCGGAAAATACATTAAAGCACATTTAGGAATCAGATACAGCAGACTAAATGGTTCAGCAAATCGAATTGTAGACACTTGGAATCCTTCATTAGGTTTGATTGTTTCTCCATTTGAAAATGTAAATGTTTTTGGATCTTATACCACAACAACATCATTACGTTCTGTAAATAATATTTTGCAGGGAGGTGGAAATGTAGGCGCTTCACAAACAAAACAGTGGGAAGCAGGAATTAAATCAGATTGGTTTAACGAAAGACTAAGATTTAATGTGACTTTATTTGACATTAATACAGATAATTTATCATTCCAAATATTAAATCAGGCATATCAACCCGTAAGAGATGATAATAACAACATTCTTTACGGTTTGGCAGGGAATTTAAGAAGAAAAGGTGTAGAAGTTGAGTTGATAGGTAGAATTTTACCCAACTTACAAATTATGTCTGGATGGGCATATTTAGATGCGCAATATCAAGATAGTCCGGCGTACATAAACGGTTCAGCTCCGATGAATGCTCCTAAGCATACTGCAAATGGATGGCTGAATTATAAATTCAATCAAGGAGTTCTAGATGGCCTTGATGTAGGTGCTGGAATTTATTTTGTAGGAAAACGTCCGGTTGATGAATGGACTCAGAAAACTTTTACTGCAGGTCACTTAAATAGTGTTGAAGCCGGAACAAAGCCTTTTGATATGCCAGAATATACAACCGTAGATGCTCAAGTCGGTTATCAGTTGAAAAACGGATTAGGTTTAAGAGTTTTCTTTAATAATATCTTCGATGCAGTAGGATATAGTTCTTATTTCAGAGGTGGATATATTGACCAGATTCAGCCGAGAAATTTCTCAGCACAAATCAATTATAAGTTTTAATAGATAATTTTCAAGTAATAGTTTTATCTATATCGGGAGAGTCTCTGAATTTTTTCAGAGGCTTTCCTTTTTTTAATTGAATACTTGTCTATACAGATGCATGTTTTTTGTTACTTTTAATAAAAAAATAATGGCAAAATCAGATAGCAGTGTTTTCGAGAGATTTTCAAACTGGGCAACCAAATTTACGGGCAGTTCGTATGCGTTTTTGGGAGCGGTTGCCATCGTGGTAATTTGGGCAGTTTCGGGCCCGGTTTTTAATTATTCCGAAACTTGGCAGTTGGTGATCAATACCGGAACAACCATTATTACTTTTCTGATGGTTTTCCTGATTCAGAAATCTCAAAATAAAGATTCTAAAGCGATTCAGATTAAATTAAATGAATTGATCGCTGCCAACGAAAAAGCAAGCAACCGAATTGTTGATATCGAAGATTTGACAGAAAAAGAGCTCGACCAATTACATTGCTATTACGAAAAGCTCGCTGATTTTGCTGAAGAAGATGAGGACATTCATGCTTCACATTCTATAGATGCTGCAAAAAGAAATCAGGATTATAAACATGAGTTTTTTAAAAGAAAGCATGAAGAATGGCTATCGAAACAAAAGAAGTAATTTTTAATTTATCACACCGAAGTGTTTTTATCAACAATAAATTAGAGCAAATTAATTTTTCATCTTACTTTTGTGTCTAAAGTTATTTTATATGTTGAAGGTTTTTATTTCAATTTTGATTTTTTGTTCGGCTTTAATTTCTGCTCAGCAAACTAAAATTCTCGGTGATTTTTCGATGAAAGCATCATCTTACAGTGCAAAGGTTTTTGAGAAGAGTAATCTTAATATTTATTATCAGTTTAAATTTTTAAAAGACACAAAGGTTTCTCAAAATCCGAGAGAAGGGTTTTGTATTTTACAAATTGGAGAAAACTATTCAAAGTTCAGCGATACAAAAACATTACAGAAAGATTCTTTGTTTGAAAAATTTTCTCATCTCGAAAGTGTCGGTGCGAAAGAAATGAATCAGCTTTTTATGTACAATCCTTTATGGAGTATGGAAAGTTTAAAATCTGTAGCCGATAAAAAAGTTATTTATCAAAAAAGATATAAAACAAAATATGAGTATGAAGAAATTCAGCCGGAATTGAAGTGGCAACTTCATAACGAATCGAAAAAAATTCTTGATTATAACTGTAAAAAGGCAACCGTAAAATATCGAGGAAGAGAATTTATCGCTTGGTACGCAACGGAAGTTCCCATAAACAATGGGCCGTATGTTTTTGAAGGATTGCCAGGTTTGATTTTAGAGCTTGAAGATTCACAGAATAAATATCATTTTACAGCAGTTGGAATAGATAAAAAACCAATGGATATTTATCTGCGAAACGATAAAGAGATCCTGAAAATAGGCAGAGCAAAGTTTAGAGAAGTTGAGAAAACGTATCACGATAACCCGGGTGCATTTCATGGTAAAGCTGTAAATGAAGATGGTTCACCGATGGTGGTTAAATCAAAACCTCTTCTTTACGACCCTTTTGAATTAGAATAAAATTAAAGCCTTACAAAATCTGTAAGGCTTTAATTTTATAGTTTATCTCTTCATAAAATAATCAAAATACGTACAGCTTCCCATCAGTTCGCGGGCGGTTTCTGTATTTGAATATTGAGATTTGAGCTGTGTAAAGTAAGTTCTGTATTTCTGGTTTTTCAGATCAGCCATCTGTTTTTCGTGAGCATCGTTTTTCTCAGACCATTTCGGATCAGCATAGTCAATGTTTGCTTGGTTTTTGGCTTCATACTGATAATATTTTCCCTGTTCTGCACTTGCCATTTGGAAAAGCACTCTTGCTTTCTGTTCTCTGTCATTAGAAAGGTCGTACGCTTTTTTGTAATAGTTAATCGCTAAATCAAAATTATCAGGTTCTATAAAAGTCGTGTACGTGAAATTCTTGTAATAATACTGATACGGATTTTCTCTTTTTGTATTCCAGAAATCATATTTTCCGCCGTTGCTGTTGTCGACATCCATCACAAAAAGTTCTCTGTAATATCCAAGAATTGAAGTGTTGTACAAAAGATTTCCGATTAACTGATTAGCTTGAGCTGCTTTTGCATCTTTTCCGTTTCCGATTTTTTTAAGCTGAATTAATGCATCTGCCAATTCCAGTTTATTCATTTTGTTTTTGATGAATGGAAATACGGTGTAATCTTCCGCTTTCATGCTTTGTGATTCAGAACTTTGGAAGCTTTCCCAAACATTATGTCCGAAAACTAAATTCGGAATATTTCGATAACCGTCATAATTTTCACCATTGTAAACCAGTTTTTCATATTTTCCGGTTTCAGGATTATATTTTTCATAATTGTCTCTCGGAATTCCTGAGAAGTTTACTGCTTTTTGATAATACGATTTTGCCTTATCAAAATCAGCCAGTCTCATTGCTCTGTCACCATAAATGTTAGCAAAAAAGGCATCAATATTTCCTACGTCATCAAGGTTTTTGGCAATAATTTGTTGTTCAAATTGAGTTTTATTCGGTTTTCTGTAAAACTCTTCAATACTTTTTACCAGGCTTGAATTTGGGTTGTACTGAAGATCAGAAAGTTTATTATTCATCAGGTAAGATTTTCCGTCTTCGCCTTGAAGAAAATAACGGTTGGCTAAAACATCTTTCAGGAAATCTGCAGTTGACGGAGCTTCACCATAATAATCGTAAATATTTTCTTCAATCCATATACTGTCTCTTTTTTGTTTTTTTTCCACAAAATATTCTGCATAGTCTTTCATTAAATGGTCCTCGTAATCTGCATCAATTTTGGGTTGCGAAACAATATCATTCAGCACTTTCATTCTTTTGATCTCTTCAAGATATTCCGGATTGCTTGTTTTAATATCTGCTAAAATATCGCTGCTTTCTTCATAATCTTTTTTAAGGAATTTTAAATAAGCATCTGCAATCTGCCAATATTCATCTTTAGATTTTTCTTTTGTTTTGGCGGTGAATTTTTCCAGATCATCTAAGAAATCTTTTTGATTTTCATCCTGAGAATAATAATAAGCATTGTTCTTTACATATGTTGGAATCCTGTCCGGATTTTCAAACAATTCATCATTACTTTGCTCAGATTTATCATTGGTTTTGTCAGATTTCTTACCACCAAAAAGGTTTTTAAAGAATAGAACTATTTTCTGCCAGAAACTCAGTTCCTTTTTCTTGACTTCCGGTTTTTCGGCTGTTACGTTCCCTTTTTTATCTGAATTTGATTTAGAATCTTTTGAAGCATAATAATAGGTTGGAAGATAATTTCTTTCCAGTTCATTGATGCTTCTTGCAGCCATTACTTTCAGAATTTCAGAATCGGGATCGATGTCGTACATCTTTTCCATCATCGGAATAGGATTGGTAAAATCTTCATAGCCTAAAAGAAAATACGCCATATTCTTTTCCTCATTCGTTCCGGCTCGTTTCATAATGTTGTTGAAAGAAGCCGTGTCTGAAAGTTTCATTGATATAAATGCAGATTCTTTACGGCTTTTAGATTTCATAAAAACCTGAAAAAAATTCCAGTTGGCCTCACTTCCCATTTCCATACCTCTTTGCGCTCCCGCCAATTGATCGAGCGCCATATAATAAGCTGCGCCTTTTAACGAAATGGGTTGTACGTATTTTTTAAATGCCTCCAAAGCTGCATCAAAATTTCTCGTATAATGATTAAATCTCACAAACTGATAACCGTAACGCTGTTTGATTTCTGGATTTTTAGTTGCGTTGTATAAAGAGGTTAAAGCCGAAACAGTTTTGTTGTAATCTAATTGGTTCGCGTTTTTCTCACTTTCATTTTCGCGGTAATAAAAAGAATCCGGACTTTCTACATAATTAATCTTCATGTAAGGTTCCAGATATTTTGCTTCAATTAAATAATCGATTGCTTCACGGTATTTTGTATAAAAACCAGGTCCTAATTTTTTAAGTAACTGATTATTGGGATTACCTTTTTTTAAATCATTTAAATCTGCCATTGAGATTTTGTTGACCAGATAATTGGTTTCTGTATAGCTAATTTGATTGCCAAAAAATTTTCTCCACGATTCTATATTTTCATCAGGAATCTGAGAAGATTTGTAATTGGTGTAAAATCGATCAGAATAATTATGTAAAAAAGGAAGATATGATTTGTCTTTTATAATGCTTTGCGTGAAAAGATTAAAATACTCATGATCAGGATCAGACCATGCACAAGCTTCAGTTCTGGTGTAGAAAAGCGATGCAACCGCAAGTGAAATGATATACTTTTTCATATTAATTTTTAGTGTTTTGTTTGTTTTTTGAAAGCCTTGTCAAGGTTTTAAACCTTGACAAGGCTTCTTCATAATTTTAAATGTATAAGCTGCAAGAGAAAATAATTCCCACAGATCACACAGATTTGCACGGATTTTTAATTTATGCATACTTGAAAACTTCCATCATCAAGCTTTCAGCCTCCTTCATTCTAAAATTTCCGTCCTTCTACAAATTTACCATCTAATTGATAATATATAATGTTGTAAGAGCTAATTTTTTTGTCTAAAAATTCTATTGCGCTATTAAGTTGTTCTGGTGAGATTTCTTCCACTTTTATTTTGAAGCCTTTGTTTAAGAAATTTCCAAAGTAAAAACCGTCTTTCAGGATTTCAATTTCGTTGTCGGAAATTTTTTTGAAGTTAGGATTATCCAAATCTTTTGCAGAAAGTGCATTAATGAGTTTATGTTTTCCTAAATGGTTGGTGACGATTCCCCACGAATAAATTGGAAGAGCAACTTCAATTTTTTTAATTGGATACTCTTCCAGCTTCGATAAGTAACTTTTCATAATATTCAAATCTAAAATTGAATTTTTATCTGAATTTTCCAAAGGCGAAGAAGTAGAGTAGCACATCAGATACACTTTTTCAACGGGCGGAATTCCGGTAAGATCTTTATCTTTCACCTGATGAAGTCTTAAAGTGCAGGTAATTTCTTTTTGTGAAATCTTTTTTAACTGTTTTAAAAATTCAAAATAATCATCTTTTGTTCCTGCAGTCCAATCGCAGTCGATTTGAATTTCGTCATTGATTTTTAATTGATAATCCTGAGCTTTCTTTTGAATGAGTTGATGAATGCTTTCAGCCAGAAACTGTATTTCTTCTTTTTTGATATGTAAAAACGTTTGATTGGTTATAAAAATTGTTGGAACAATCTGCTTGTCCGTTTCAAAACTTTTATCTTTAGTAATTACCGCAACAGGCTGAAATTTTTCCCCGACTTTATCAACATCAAAAAACCGTGTATATAAAACTGAATTTGTTGATTCACTCAACGATTTTTTTTCAATTTCATTTAATTTGAGGTGGGTTTTCCAGTAATAAAATGAATAAGGGTGCTTTTGTTTCTCGCTACATGAAATCACCAAAAAACAAACGAAAAGAAGTTGTAAGATTTTCATTATTTATAAAGAATACTTTCGCAGTTACAGTTCATTTCTGCCATTTCAGAAACAGGGCAGCAATCGTCTGATTTTTTGATATTGCCTTTCTCATCGGTAAGGTAGATTTTCTCTTTATCAAATTTCACATAGAAGGTTTCATTATACGTTTTAAAATGAACTTTCATTACTTTAGGATTGTATTTTCCGGCATTTATCTCTTCTTTAGTTTCTTTTCCGTCGGCCTGATTGATTTGCAGAAAACCAAAGTGTACATTTCCGTTTTTCTTTACATCTAAATAATAAGCAGGAGTTCCGGATCCGCTGGCTCCGTCTTCGATATTAAAATCTCTTTTCCCTGTAAATGGAATGGCAGTCTGTGCAAAAGAAATGACTCCGAAGAATAAAATGAATGTGGTGAAAATATTTTTCATATTACTTTTTCTCAAAATTAAAAAATTATTCAGAAGAAATTCTTTTCAAAATCTGTGCAAATCTCTAAATGATTAAAAATCAAAATATTTTGCAAGAAATATTTGTCAAATTAAATTTTATTCATACATTTGCACACTCATTTTAGGGGAGGAGTATGCCCAATTCAAACTTGGTAATTACTTGAGCACTCGAAAAATGAAAGTGAATACAAGAAAATTTTATAACATATTATATAAATAATGTCAGGTATTATTGGAAAAAAAATTGGGATGACTTCTCTGTTTGACGAAAACGGCAAAAATATGCCGTGTACCGTTATTCAGGCAGGTCCTTGCTCAGTTTTACAGGTCAGAACCATTGAAAAGGACGGATACAAATCTGTTCAGTTGGGTTTCGATGACAAGAGTGAAAAGAACGTTGGTAAAGCGTTGGCTGGCCATTTTAAAAAGGCTGGTTCTGCTCCTAAAGCTAAGTTGGTAGAATTCTACAGAGAATTCGTAGACGAAGTAAAAGTAGGAGAAGAAGTAAAAGTTGATTTGTTCACAGAAGGTGAATATGTTGACGTAACAGGAACTTCAAAAGGTAAAGGTTTCCAAGGTGTTGTTAAAAGACACGGTTTTGGAGGTGTAATGCAAGCTACTCATGGTCAGCACAACAGACTTAGAGCTCCAGGTTCTATCGGTGCTGGATCGGATCCTTCAAGAGTATTCAAAGGAATGAGAATGGCAGGTAGAATGGGAGGTAAGCAGGTAACTGTACAAAACCTTCAAGTATTAAAAGTGGATCAAGAACAAAATCTTTTAGTAGTAAAAGGTGCTGTTCCGGGAGCTAAAAATTCTTATGTAATTATCAGAAAATGGAATTAGTAGTATTAAATACATCAGGAAAAGAAACCGGAAAGAAAGTAACTCTAGACGAATCTATCTTCGGAATTGAGCCAAACAAGCACGCGGTTTACTTAGAAGTAAAACAATATCTTGCTGCACAGCGTCAAGGTACTCATAAATCAAAAGAAAGAAGCGAAATTACTGCTTCTACTAAAAAACTTAAGAAGCAAAAAGGATCTGGTTCTGCTAGATACGGTGATATTAAATCTCCTACTTTCAGAGGTGGAGGTAGAGTATTCGGTCCTAAGCCAAGAGACTACAGATTCAAATTGAACAAAGCTCTTAAGAGATTAGCTAAAAAATCTGTTCTTTCTCAGAAAATGAGAGATAACAGCATCAGAATTGTTGAAGGTTTAAGCATTGCTGCTCCTAAAACTAAAGATTTCATCACGGTATTGAATGCTTTGGCATTGAATGACAAGAAGTCTCTATTCATTTTGGCTGATACTAACAAGAACGTATATTTATCTTCAAGAAACTTACCTAAGACTAAAGTTATGAAATTCAACGAAATTTCTTCTTATGACTTAATCAATGCAGGTGAGATCGTTTTCTTAGAGGGTGCAGTTGAAAAATTCCAGGAAAATTTAAAGAAATAAATCATGTCACTAATTATTAAACCAGTTATTTCAGAAAAAGCAAACTATCTTACAGATTTAAGAGGTGCTTATTCTTTCTTAGTGCAACCTAAGGCGAATAAAATCCAGATTAAAAATGCAATAGAGCAAGCTTACGGTGTGAAAGTAGCAGACGTTAGAACCATGATTTATGCGCCTAAAGTTTCTTCGAAATACACGAAAAAAGGTCTTCAAGTAGGAAAGACAAACAAATTGAAAAAAGCGGTTATCACTCTTGCTGAAGGGGAAGTAATCGATATTTTTGCTGTAAATTAATTATTAATTATAAATAATAGTAATGTCTGTTAGAAAATTAAAACCTATCACCCCAGGACAGAGATTCAGAATTGTAAATAATTTTGAGGAAATTACTACCAACAAACCAGAGAAATCTCTAACTGTTGGTATTAGTAAGTCAGGTGGACGTAACCAAACTGGTAAAATGACCATGCGTTACACCGGAGGTGGACACAAAAAGAAATACAGAATTATCGACTTCAAAAGAAACAAGCATGATGTTGAAGCAACGGTAAAAACTGTAGAGTACGATCCAAACAGAACTGCTTTCATCGCTTTAGTGGAGTATGCAGACGGAGAGAAGAGATATATCATCGCTCCAAACGGAATCAAAGTTGACCAAAAAATTATTTCTGGCGAAAGCGTAGAACCGAACATCGGTAACGCAATGAAATTGAAAAATATTCCATTGGGTACTGTAATTTCTTGTGTTGAAATGAAGCCTGGTCAAGGTGCGATTTTAGCAAGAAGTGCTGGTTCTTCAGCTCAGTTGACTTCAAGAGACGGAAAATATGCAATCATCAAATTGCCTTCAGGAGAATCTAGAATGATCCTTACTGAGTGTTATGCAATGATTGGATCTGTATCTAACTCTGATCACCAGTTAACTGTATCAGGTAAGGCTGGTAGAAGCAGATGGTTAGGTAGAAGACCTAGAACTAGACCAGTAGTAATGAACCCTGTAGATCACCCAATGGGAGGTGGTGAAGGACGTTCTTCTGGAGGTCACCCAAGATCTAGAAACGGTATGCCATCTAAAGGTTACAAAACTAGAAAGAAAAACAAAGTGTCTAACCGTTACATCGTATCTAAAAGAAAATAATTATGGCAAGATCACTTAAAAAAGGACCATTCATTCATCATACTTTAGATAAGAAGGTTCAGGCAAATGTAGAGTCTGGTAAGAAGACTGTTATCAAAACTTGGTCTAGAGCATCTATGATCTCTCCAGACTTTGTAGGACAAACTATTGCTGTACACAACGGGAAATCTTTTATCCCGGTTTACGTTACAGAAAACATGGTTGGTCATAAGCTAGGCGAATTTTCTCCAACAAGATCTTTCAGAGGTCATGGTGGTAACAAAAACAAAGGAAGCAGATAATCATGGGATCAAGAAAAAGAGAAAGTGCATTAGCACGTAAATTAACAAATCAAGATGTAGTAAAAGCATTACACAATGATTGCCCTTCATCTCCAAGAAAGATGAGATTAGTAGCTGATATCATCAGAGGGGTAGAAGTTGAAAAAGCTTTAAGCATCCTAAAATATTCGAAAAAAGACGCTTCAAACAAATTAGAGAAAGTACTTCTTTCTGCGATGGCTAACTGGCAATCTAAGAACGAAGGTGCAGATATCGAAGAAGCTAACCTTATCGTTAAAGAAATTTTTGTAGACAGTGCAAGACAATTGAAGAGACTAAGACCAGCTCCACAAGGTAGAGGGTACAGAATCAGAAAAAGATCAAACCACATTACACTAATCTTAGGAACAAAAGAAAATTAATTCAAGGTATGGGACAGAAGACAAATCCAATTGGTAACAGATTAGGTATCATCAGAGGATGGGATTCAAACTGGTTTGGTGGTAAAAACTACGGTGATAGAATCGCTGAAGATTACAAAATCAGAAGATACCTTGAAGCAAGATTATCTAAAGGTGGAATTTCAAAAATCTATATTGAAAGAACACTTAAATTAGTAACTGTAACAATCACTACTGCTAGACCGGGACTTATCATCGGTAAAGGAGGTCAGGAAGTTGACAAGTTAAAAGAAGAATTGAAGAAACTTACTAAAAAGGATATTCAAATCAACATTTTCGAAATCAAAAGACCTGAGCTTGACGCAGTATTAGTTGCAGACAGTATTGCTAAGCAAATCGAAAACAGAATCTCTTACAGAAGAGCTGTAAAAATGGCTATCGCTTCTACAATGAGAATGGGTGCTGAAGGTATCAAAGTTCAAATCTCTGGTAGATTGAACGGTGCTGAAATGGCAAGATCTGAGTCTTTCAAAGACGGAAGAATCCCATTGTCTACTTTCAGAGCAGATATCGACTATCATATCGGTGAGGCATTAACTCAGTACGGTAAGTTAGGAGTTAAAGTTTGGATCATGAAAGGAGAAGTTTACGGTAAGAGAGATCTTATGCCATTAGTAGGACAACAGAAGAAAGGTGGTCCTTCAGGAGGTGGAAACAGAGGAGATAGAGATAACAGAAGACCTTCAAGAGATAAAAAAAATAATTAAAAAAATTTTAGAGGATAGTTTTTAAATGACCGTTACTTTTTTAAAATCTAAATTCTAAAATCTAAAATTTAAGAAATTATGTTACAACCAAAAAGAACCAAATTCCGTAGAGTTCATAAGATGAAAATGAAGGGGATTGCTCAAAGAGGTAATCAACTTGCTTATGGAACTTTCGGAATCAAAGCAACAGAAGGTGCTTGGATCACTGCAAGACAAATTGAAGCTGCACGTATCGCTGCAACAAGATATATGAAGAGAGAAGGTCAACTATGGATCAAAATCTTCCCGGATAAGCCAATTACTAAAAAACCAGCGGAAGTACGTATGGGTAAAGGTAAAGGTGCTGTGGAATATTGGGTAGCTGTAGTAAAACCAGGTAAAATTATGTTTGAAGTTGGAGGAGTATCTTACGAGATCGCTAAAGAAGCTTTAAGACTTGCTGCACAAAAATTACCGGTAGTTACCAAATTTGTAGTTGCTAACGATTTTGTTAAACCTCTTTAATCTCTGAATATTATGAAACAAGCTGAAATTAAAAATCTAAGCCTTGAAGATGTTCAAGCTAAATTGACTGAAGCTAAAGCTCAATTTTCAAAAATGAAATTGGCTCACAAAATCAGTCCACTTGAAAATCCGATCCAAATCAGAGATTTAAGAAAAACAATCGCAAGATTAAATACTGAGTTAACTAACAAACAATAATATTCCTTTTTACAATGGATAGAAATTTAAGAAAAGAAAGAATCGGAGTGGTTTCCAGCAATAAAATGGAAAAAACTATTGTTGTTAGTGAAACGACTAGAGTAAAACACCCGATGTACGGTAAATTCGTTTTGAAAACGAAAAAATATACTGCACACGACGAAAACAACGAATGCGCAGAAGGAGATACAGTTCTTATCCAAGAAACTAGACCTTTAAGCAAGAGTAAGAGATGGAGATTAGTAAGAATCATTGAAAAAGCTAAGTAATAATGTTACAAACAGAATCAAGATTAAAAGTTGCTGATAACACAGGTGCAAAAGAAGTACTAGTTATTAGAGTTCTGGGAGGAACCAGAAGAAGATATGCTTCAGTTGGTGATAAAATCGTAGTTACTATTAAAGATTCTACACCATCAGGAAACGCAAAAAAAGGTCAGGTATCTAAAGCAGTTGTAGTAAGAACTAAAAAAGCAGTGAGAAGAAAAGATGGTTCATACATCAAATTCGAAGACAATGCTTGTGTTTTACTAAACGCTGGAGGAGAAATGAGAGGAACCCGTGTTTTCGGACCGGTTGCTCGTGAGTTGAGAGACAAAGAATATATGAAAATCATTTCATTAGCTCCTGAAGTACTTTAATTTTAAAAATTTTTAAAAGAAATGTCAAAGTTAAAAATAAAAAGAGGAGATAACGTAATCATTACTACTGGTAAAAAAGATATCAAAGGTAAAACTGGTGAAGTTATTGAAGTGATCAAAAAAGAAGGAAAAGACCCTAGAGTAATCGTTGCAGGACTTAACATCGTTAAAAAACACGTTAAGCCTTCAGCTTCAAATCCTCAAGGAGGAATTACTGAAAAGGAAGCTTCTCTTCATATCTCAAACGTAGCTTTAGTTGGTAAAGACGGAAAAGCTATCAAAATCGGTTACAAAATCGAAGGAGATAAGAAAGTAAGAATCAACAAAAAAACGGGTGAAACTTTATAATTTTAAATAACACATGGAATATATAGCAAGACCCAAAAAAGCATATAAAGAAACGATTGTTCCTGCAATGATGGAAGAATTCGGATACAAATCAGTAATGCAGGTACCAAGACTAGAGAAAATTATTTTATCTCAAGGTTTAGGAGACGCTACTGCTGATAAAAAGATCATCGATTATGCTGTAGAAGAACTTACAAATATCACTGGTCAAAAGGCTGTTGGTACTATCTCTAAGAAAGATGAAGCTGCTTTCAAATTAAGAAAAGGTATGCCTGTAGGAGCTAAGGTAACTCTTAGAGCTACAAAAATGTACGAATTCTTAGACAGATTAACTTCTTCTGCTTTGCCACGTATCAGAGATTTTTCTGGTATCAAAGCTGATGGTTTCGACGGTAGAGGTAACTATAACTTAGGTATTACTGAGCAGATTATCTTCCCTGAGATCGCAATCGACAAAGTAAAGAAAATCCAAGGGATGGACATTACTTTCGTTACTACTGCGAAAACAGACAAAGAAGCTAAAGCATTATTAACTCACTTCGGTTTACCATTCAAAAAGAACTAAGAAATGGCTAAAGAATCAATGAAAGCGCGTGAGCGCAAAAGAGAAGCTACTGTAGCTAAATACGCTGAAAAAAGAAAGGCTCTTAAAGAAGCAGGTGATTATGAAGGACTTCAAAAATTACCAAAAAACGCTTCACCTGTAAGATTACACAACAGATGTAAATTAACAGGTAGACCAAGAGGTTACATGAGAACTTTCGGTATTTCAAGAGTAACTTTCAGAGAAATGGCCAACAACGGTCTTATCCCGGGAGTGAAAAAAGCTAGTTGGTAATAATTACTAATTAAAAATCGGGACAATTAAGTTGTCGAGATACTAAAGAAATAAATATCAGACCTAAGATCTTCTGAAGTCTGATATTTTAATCTTCAAGTCTTTTCAAAACTGATTGTTCTTTAACCAATAATTTAAAACAAAGAAATGGTAACAGATCCAATTTCAGATTTCCTAACTAGAGTAAGGAACGCACAAAGCGCAGGCCACAAAGTGGTGGAAATTCCTGCATCGAAAATCAAAAAGGAGATTACAAAGATTTTATTTGATCAAGGGTATATCTTAAACTTTAAGTTTGAAGAGAACGCTGTTCAAGGAAACATCAAAATCGCTTTGAAGTACGATAAGCAAACCAACAAACCAGCTATTAAATCTATCCAAAGAGCTTCTAGACCAGGTTTGAGACAGTACAAAGGTTCAGGTGAACTTCCAAGAGTACTAAACGGTTTGGGTATTTCTATCATCTCTACTTCTAAAGGAGTAATGACTGACAAGAAAGCTAGAGAAGAGAAAGTAGGCGGTGAAGTAATCTGCTATGTTTATTAATTTTTAATCAAAGGAAAATGTCAAGAATTGGTAAAGCAATTATAACAATTCCAGCTGGTATCACAGTTTCTGAAAAAGAAGGTGTAGTTACAGTAAAAGGTCCTAAAGGAGAACTTTCTCAGGAGCTTACAGAAGGAATTACTATTGAGCAAAACGAAGGTACGTTAACTGTTAACAGACCATCTGATGCTAAACAACACAGAGCACTTCACGGTTTATACAGAGCGTTAATCGCTAATATGATCGTTGGTGTAAACACTGGTTTCGAAAAGAAATTAGAATTAGTAGGGGTAGGATACAGAGCTTCTCACGCAGGTCAAAAACTTGAGTTAGCTTTAGGATTCTCTCACGGTATCGTTTTAGAACTTCCTAGCGAAGTGAAAGTTGATACATTGACTGAAAAAGGTAAAAACCCAATTATTACTTTAACGTCTCACGACAACCAACTTCTAGGGATGGTAGCTGCAAAGATCAGATCTTTCAGAAAACCTGAGCCATACAAAGGAAAAGGTGTGAAATTCGTAGGAGAAATTGTAAGACGTAAAGCTGGTAAATCTGCTTAATAAAATTTAAGAAAATGGCACTAAGTAAATTAGAAAAAAGAATAAGAATCAAAAGAAGAGTAAGAGGAAAAATCTCTGGATCTGCTGATTTGCCAAGATTATCTGTATATAAGAGTAATAAGGAAATTTACGCTCAGTTAATCGACGATAAAGACGGAAAAACTTTAGCTTCAGCTTCTTCTAGAGAGAAAGGCGTTGATGCTAACGGAACAAAAAGTGAAGTTTCTGCTGCTGTAGGTAAAGCAATCGCTGCTAAAGCCCTTGCTGCAGGAATCGAAAATATTGTATTTGATAGAAACGGATTCGTATATCACGGAAGAGTTAAGGCTCTAGCTGATGGTGCGAGAGAAGGAGGACTTAAATTCTAATCATTAAATTTCGGAAATATGTTAGGACTAGATAATATAGAAAGAGTAAAACCGGGAGGATTAGAACTTAAAGATCGTCTCGTAGCTGTTAATAGAGTAACAAAAGTAACTAAAGGAGGTAGAGCTTTCGGATTTTCTGCAATTGTTGTTGTAGGAGACGAAGCTGGAACTATCGGTTTTGGTTTAGGAAAATCTAAGGAAGTTGCTTCTGCTATTGCTAAGGCGGTAGAAGATGCTAAGAAAAACTTAGTAAAAGTTCCTGTAATGAACCATACTATCCCTCACCAGACTACTGCAAGATACGGTGGTGCAGATATCTTCTTGAGACCTGCTTCTCACGGTACAGGTCTTATCGCAGGTGGTGCGGTAAGAGCGGTATTAGAATCTGCTGGTATTCACGATATCCTTTCAAAATCTAAAGGATCTTCAAACCCTCACAATGTAGTAAAGGCAACTTTCAAAGCATTGTTAGACATCAGAAGACCAGAAGAAATTGCAAGAATGAGAGGAGTTTCTCTAACTAAAGTGTTTAACGGTTAATAAATAAACAATGGCAACAATTAAAGTAAAGCAAGTAAGAAGCGCTATTGGTAGAACAAAAACCCAAAAGAGAACGCTTGAAGCATTAGGATTTAAGAAACTTCACCAAGTTGTAGAGCACGAAGCTACTCCTTCTATTTTAGGAATGATAGCTGCAGTTAGTCACTTACTTGAAGTTCAAAAATAATTTTTAAAATAATTTTAAAATGAATTTAAACAACATAAAGCCTGCTGCAGGTTCTACATTTAGTTCTAAAAGAATTGGTAGAGGACAAGGTAGTGGAAAAGGAGGTACTTCTACAAAAGGTCACAAAGGTCAGAAAGCAAGAGCTGGTTATTCTCAGAAAATCGGTTTTGAAGGAGGACAGATGCCTTTGCAAAGAAGATTACCTAAATTCGGTTTCAAAAACGTAAACAGAAAAGAATATAGAGCTATTAATCTTGATGATATCCAAATTTTAATTGAAAATAAATCTGTAACAGGAGATATTACAAAAGAAGTTTTGGTACAGCATGGTCTAGCTACTAAAAATGAAATAGTGAAAATTATGGGGAGAGGAGAATTGAAGTCTGCGATTTCAATTACTGCTGACAAATTCACTAAATCTGCTGAAGAGCTTATTGCTAAAGCAGGTGGAAAAGCAATTACCTTATAATAATTACTAATGAAAGAATTTATACAAACCCTCAAAAATATTTGGAGTCTTAAGGAACTTAGAGATAAAATTCTATTTACTTTAGGGATTATCCTTGTGTATAGATTCGCATCTTTTATCTCTTTACCTGCGATTAACCTTGCAGAAGTAGGAGATCTCTTAGAGCATTATAAAAATCAAGGCGGTAACAAGCAAGGAGCAGGTCTCCTTGGCTTGCTTTCGTCGTTTACAGGAGGAGCTTTCAGCCACGCTTCTGTAATGGCGTTGGGTATCATGCCTTATATTTCTGCTTCTATTATTGTTCAGTTGATGGGGATGGCAATTCCTTATCTTCAGAAACTTCAAAAAGACGGAGAGTCTGGTAGAAACACATTGAATCAAATTACTAGATGGTTAACGATTGGGGTTTGTCTTGTACAAGCACCTTCTTATTTAACTTCTATTACTCAGTTGTTCTTACCATATGCTCAGTTCCAGTCTGCATACTTTATAGATCCAAACTCTATTATGTTCTGGTTACCAAGTATTGTTATCTTGGTTGCAGGTTCTGTATTTGCAATGTGGTTAGGTGAAAAAATTACCGATAAAGGTATTGGAAATGGTATTTCTATCCTTATTATGGTAGGTATTTTATCTAGATTACCAGAAGCATTTGTACAAGAAATTGCAGTACAAAACGGAAAAGGAGGATTAGGTTCTATCATGATTATGATTGAAGTAATATTCTGGATGTTGGTGGTTCTTTTAGCAGTAGTATTATCTGTTGCGGTAAGAAAAATCCCTATTCAGTATGTAAGCAGAGCTCAGGCAAGAGGAGGTGTAAATAGAAATCTAATGCAAGGAGCGAGACAGTGGATTCCGCTAAAAGTTAACGCAGCCGGTGTAATGCCGATTATCTTTGCTCAGGCATTGATGTTCGTACCTGGTTTGTTGACCAAAGTAGATGAGTCTAATACTTTTCTTGCAGGTTTCAAAAATGTTTTTAGCTGGCAATACAACGTATTGTTTGCGCTATTAATTATTATCTTTTCATTTTTCTATACCGCAATTACAATTCCGGTAAACCAAATGGCCGATGATCTTAAGAGAAATGGCGGTTTGGTACCTAAAGTAAGACCCGGTAAAGAGACTGCTGATTACCTAGATGATATTTTATCAAAAATTACCTTGCCAGGTGCAATATTTTTATCTATCTTTGCAGTCCTTCCAGCAATAGTGCATGGAAGTCTTGTTCAGACAGATGCGTTCGCCCTATTTTTCGGGGGAACTTCGTTGCTAATTATGGTTGGGGTAGTATTAGATACTGTTCAACAGATTAACACTTATCTGCTGAATCATCATTATGATGGCTTAATGCAGTCTAAATTATCAAGATCGACTGGATATTAATTTATGGCAAAACAAAAACATATCGAACAAGATGGCGTTATAACGGAAGCACTTTCGAACGCTCAGTTCCGTGTAGAACTAGAAAATGGGCATGTACTTATTGCTCATATCTCTGGTAAAATGCGTATGCATTATATTAAACTATTACCTGGTGATAAGGTAAAATTAGAAATGTCTCCTTACGATCTTTCAAAGGGGAGAATTACATTTAGATATTAAACAAACGCCAAATGGAATCTTCGGATCTCCATTTGGCTCTTGTTGAAAATAAATATTTTCAAATGAAATCGTAGATTTTATTTGGTTATTGAAAAAATATAAATATTTCAAATGAAAGTTAGAGCATCAATTAAAAAAAGAAGTGCTGATTGCAAAATCGTTCGTAGAAAAGGCGTTCTATTTGTAATCAACAAGAAAAACCCAAAATTTAAACAAAGACAAGGCTAAATTATGGCGAGAATTTCAGGTATTGATTTACCAAAAAACAAAAGAGGTGTTATCGGTTTAACTTATATCTATGGAGTTGGAAGAAGTACTTCTTCTGAAATCCTTAAGGCTGCCGGTATCAGCGAAGACAAGAAAGTCAACGAATGGAATGACGATGAATTGGCTGCAATCAGAAACTATATCTCAGAAAACATTAAAGTGGAAGGAGAGCTTAGATCTGAAGTGCAATTGAACATCAAGAGATTGATGGACATAGGATGCCAACGAGGAATACGTCACAGACTAGGACTACCTTTAAGAGGCCAGAGAACGAAAAACAACTCTAGAACCCGTAAAGGAAAGAGAAAAACTGTTGCTAACAAGAAAAAAGCAAGTAAATAATCGTTAGGAATTATGGCAAAACAAACTAAAGTAGTTAAAAAAAGAAAAGTAAAAGTTGAGGCTATAGGAGAAGCGCATATTCAAGCTTCTTTCAATAACATCATCATTTCTTTAACAAATAAAAGCGGAGAGGTTATCTCTTGGGCATCTGCCGGTAAAATGGGGTTCAGAGGTTCTAAAAAGAACACTCCTTTTGCTGCTCAAATGGCAGCAGAAAATTGCTCTACTGTAGCTCACGAAGCGGGTCTTAGAAGAGTAAAGGTGTATGTGAAAGGTCCAGGTGCAGGTAGAGAATCTGCTATCAGAACTATTCACAATTCAGGTATCGAAGTTAGCGAAATTATTGACGTTACTCCTATGCCACACAATGGATGTAGACCACCGAAAAGAAGAAGAGTTTAATTTTTAGAATTTACCCATTATGGCAAGATATATTGGACCTAAAACTAAGATTGCTAGAAAGTTTGGTGCTGCAATCTACGGAGATGATAAAAACTTCGAGAAAAGAAAAAACCAACCGCCAGGACAACACGGTCCTAACAAAAGAAGAGGAGCAAAGAAATCTGAATATGCTGTTCAGTTAATGGAAAAGCAAAAAGCTAAATATACTTACGGTATTTTAGAAAGACAATTTGCTAACCTTTTTGAAAAAGCTCACAGAAGTAAAGGTGTAACAGGTGAAGTTCTATTACAACTTTGCGAATCAAGATTGGATAACGTTGTTTACAGATTAGGTTTTGCTAAAACCAGATCTGGTGCAAGACAATTAACTTCTCACAGACACATTACTGTAAATGGTGAGATCCTTAACATCCCATCTTATTTAGTAAAAGCTGGTGATGTAATCGCTGTAAGAGAAAAATCTAAGTCTCTAGAGGTTGTTGCTGATGCTTTGGCATCAAAAGCAAACTATGAGTGGTTACAATTCAACGACGAGAAAAAAGAAGGTACCTTCATTTCTGCTCCTGAAAGAATCCAAATCCCGGAAGACATCAAGGAACAGCTTATCGTCGAACTTTACTCTAAATAATTTTTTAATCAATTTTTTGCTCAACCCAACAATATGGCAATTTTACAATTCATAAAACCCGATAAAGTAATTCTACTTAACTCTGATGAATTTAAAGGTCAATTCGAATTTCGTCCTTTAGAACCAGGTTTCGGGCTTACAATCGGTAATGCTTTGAGAAGAGTGTTGCTTTCTTCTCTGGAAGGATACGCTATTTCATCTATCAAAATAGAAGGTGTAGAGCACGAATTTTCAACTATCCCAGGAGTAATTGAAGACGTTACCGAGATTATTCTTAACCTTAAGCAAGTAAGACTTAAAGCTACAGCAGAAAACCAGGCTTCAGAGCAGGTAGTTGCTAAAGTTTCTGGTCAAACTGTAATTACTGCTGGAGATTTAGGACAGTCTATCAACGGATTTGAAATCTTGAATCCAGATTTGATGATCTGTAACCTAAACTCTGATGTTACTTTTGAAATCACGTTTAATATAGAAAAGGGAAGAGGATACGTTCCTTCTGAACAAAACAAATCAAACAATGCACCTGTAGGTACTATTGCTATTGATTCTATCTTTACGCCGATTAAAAAAGTACAGTATAGTATTGAAAATTACCGTGTAGAGCAAAAAACAGACTACGAAAAATTGGTTTTGGATATAGAAACTGATGGCTCAATCAGCCCTCAGAATGCTTTAACTGAAGCTTCTAAGATATTAATTTATCACTTCATGTTGTTCTCTGATGAGAGAATCACTTTGGAGACTGAAGCTGTGAAAGCATCTATCCAATACGATGAAGAGACACTTCACACAAGACAACTACTTAAGTCTAAATTAGCAGATATGGATCTTTCTGTAAGAGCCCTAAACTGTCTGAAAGCAGCTGAAGTAGAAACTCTAGGTGAGCTTGTTTCTTATAGTAAGTCTGATTTGATGAAATTCAGAAATTTTGGTAAAAAATCTTTGACAGAACTAGAAGAATTGGTGCATTCAAAAGGTCTTAACTTCGGTTTCGACGTTGCAAAATATAAATTAGACGCTGATAATTAAATAATAATGAGACACGGTAAAAAATTCAATCACTTAGGAAGAACTTCTTCTCACAGAAGCGCGTTACTTTCTAATATGGCTTGTTCTCTAATTGAGCATAAGAGAATCAACACTACTGTAGCTAAAGCGAAAGCTTTAAGAGTATATGTTGAGCCTCTATTAACAAAGGCAAAAGAAGATACTACACACAATAGAAGAATTGTTTTCGCATATCTTCAAAGTAAAGAAGCAGTTACTGAACTTTTCAGAACAGTAGCTCCTAAAATCGCAGAAAGAAACGGAGGTTATACAAGAATCATCAAGACTGGTTTCAGACAAGGTGATGCTGCTGACATGGCTCTTATCGAGCTTGTTGATTTCAACGAACTTTACAATCCTAATGCTGAGGAGAAAAAGACGACAAGAAGAAGTAGAAGATCTACTACTGCAAAAGTAGCTGTTGAAGCTGCTCCTGTAGCAGAAGAAAAAGTTGAAGAGCCTAAAGCTGAATCAACAGATTCTACTGAAGAAAAAGCTGGAGAATAATATTCATCCGGATATAAATAAAAAACCGTTCAGATTTCTGAACGGTTTTTTTATGCTTTAAATTTTGGTTCTTTCCAATTCGATAATATTATTTCCCTGATGAATAATTAAGCTGTCGCCTTTTACGGTAGCGGTCATATCATCTTTTTTATAAATCGTCTCGTTTACTTTCGCTTCAGATTTCTCCAACACGAATGTTTTATTATTATTGGTAATAGAAACAGTTCTGTTTTTAGGATCATAGTTGAAAACCACTTTTACCAAAGATTTGTCGGTAGCTTTGTAAACATAATCTGTCTTTATGCTTTTCTTGCCATTGATATCTGTATTATAAGCAATCGTAGAATCTACAGCTCCATTATCAGCAAGAATTTCTGTGTTTGCAGAATCTGCTTTTATAATTCCTTTATTTCCTTCTGTCGATTTTTTGCAACTTGATAGCGAAAACATCAAGATGCCAATCGATAGGATAAGTTCTTTTTTCATTGAGTTTATTTTTGATATTATTAATTTTAATTAATTGCCAAATTTTCTTTAAATTTAATAAAAACAAAAAACAAACCAATAACCTCAACTCAAAATTCTATTATTACACAAAAGTGTAATTGTTTCTGTTTTGTTTTCTGTTGAAATTTGTCTTTACAAACAACAAACAATATGAGCATTTCTATCGCCATAGTAGAAGACGAAAAAAACTACAACAATGCGTTGAAGAAAGTCATCGATTATCAAAATGATATGAAGGTGATTGCTCAGTTTTTTGACGGAAATACCGCTCTAAAAAAATTATCTGATATTTCTCCGGATGTAGTGATGATGGATATCCAACTTCAGGATATGCTTGGAATTGATATTATTGGAAAGTTAAAAAAAGAGCTTCCAACCACACAATTTATTATGTGTACAAGCTTTGAGAATGACGAAATGATTTTCAATTCTCTAAAAGCCGGAGCAATGGGCTATCTTATAAAAGGCGAAAGCATGGATAAAATCCTGAGCTCTATTCGCGATGTCTACAACGGAGGTGCCCCAATGAGTTTTTCAATTGCAAGAAAAGTTTTGGCTCATTTTGAGAAAAAAACGATTGAAATAAAAGACTTTGAAGAACTTACAAAACGCGAAACAGAAATCGTAGAACTTTTATCACAAGGGCTTTTATACAAAGAAATTGCCGATAAAATATTTGTAAGCATTGATACCGTAAAAAAACACGTCGGAAATATCTACAGAAAACTTCACGTCAATAACAAAGTGGAGGCTATTAATAAATTTAACCATTTTAAAAACTAAGAGTTATGAGAACAATTTTAGGAAAGAACTTGTTATGGATCTTATTATTAAGTTTGATATTTTCAAGTTGTAATAAAAAAGATTCAAAAATTACTGAAAATAAAATCCCATCAAATTTACAGCAGGATACAACTAGGTTAAAAATTGAAAAGAGTTTTTTTCAAATTAATTTGGCAAGAATTCTTACTGAAATTCCAGACAGTTTAGCAATGGAATATACGAAATCATATTCTAAGAGTTTTCCGGAAGAAGATAAATTTCCAAGACTTTTAGCCATTGATAAAAAGGCATATAATAAAATCCTCAACGATAAAAATCCTAATGATAATATTAAATTTTTATTTACTGAAAGTGATGGAGTATTAGATGTTCTATATGAGAATGGAAATGGAGAAAGATTTAATTTTAATTTGGGAGAATATAATAAGGTGACAGATTCATCTTTCACAATTATGAATAGCGTATTTAAAGCAAATCTTTACGCAGTTATGAATAAAAGAATTAATGGTCTTAATAGTAGTATACACGAAAATACGAAAGAAATATCTATTCCTATAAGCAGTTTTAAACAGCTTGCAATTAATGACGATTTGTCTATGATTCTTTTATTTCCCGGAATTATAACAAAAGATAGTTCTCCGCAAACTGGTAAGAATAATCAAAAAAATTATATTACTTTAATAGCAGTACGAATAACTTTCGATTCAAGTGGCACAGCTTATAAACTTGAGAAAACTGTGCTTTATGATAATTTCTGTGTATCTCCGCCAAATGATTGCTAAATGTTTTACTTATACATTCTAATAATTACACTTTGTCTTGCATTGTCGCTTATAAATAAGATTGCAAGACAAAGATTTTTGTGGATATACTTCACATTTATATTATTGTCTGAAATTTTAGTGTTTGCGAAAATTTTAGACAATACTTTTTATAATAAAGCAAATTGTATTCACATTATATTTTTATGTTGGTATTTCCATAAAGAATTTGTTGACAGAAAGTTTTATAAAACATTTTTAATACTAATTTCGATAATTAGCTTTTTATTATTTTTCAACGAAAATATTTTAAAGATTGATACAAATATTTTTAAAAGTTTTCTATTTATATTTTTAAGTATAGATTGGTTTACAAATCAAATTCGAAAACCGAATGAAACTTTAATTTATCAGAAAATGACATTTTGGATAGCTTCAAGTATTTTGCTTTGGAGTACAATATTTATCATTAGAGTTATTCCAGGACAGTTTTTTGCGAAACTTGATATTGATTTTTTAAGATTAATAAATCAATTTTATCAAATAGTTACGATATTTTCTTATTTAATTTTTCTTAAAGGTCTTTTTTGCAAGCGATGATTCAGACAGATGAAGATATAAAGTTGATGTACATTATCATTTTGTTGATAATGTTTGTTTTTGTGGGTTTTATAATTTTTGTAGTATTAATATACAACAGAAAACAACTCCTTTACCTTAAGGAAAAACAACTTCAGGAATCAGAATACCAAAATCAAATCCTCCAAAAAGAACTTGAAAGACAAAAATCTATAAAAAATGAAAGAGAACGAATCTCTCATGATATGCATGATGATCTTGGAGCAGGAATTTCTGCATTGAAACTTCAGGCAGAATTTTTAAAACAACGAGCTGAAGATGAAGATTTAAAAAATGATATCGATGAACTTCTGAAAACGTCTGAAGAAATGAATATCTCGATGCGGGAAATGCTTTGGAGCCTGAATTCCGGAAATGATACATTGGGAAGCTTTATAGATTACTCAAAAATATATGCACTGAATTTTCTTAAAAAAACAAAAATTCAGCTAAGTATTGAAGATGAAAATGTAATTTCTGAAACTACCATTACTACAGAACAAAGGAGAAATTTATTTCTGTGTTTAAAAGAGGCGTTGAATAATGCGTATAAACATAGTCAATCTAATCAACTAAAGCTTTCGTTTGTTCAAAAAGATAAAGAATTCATGATGAAAATTTCCGACAACGGAATAGGAATCGATCATGAAAAACCAGAAGGAAACGGTCTCCGAAATATGAAAAGAAGAATGCAAGAACAAAACGGCCATTGTGAAGTTACCACCGAAAACGGAACCCACCTTTTTTTCAGAATAGATTTGTAACTAATTTTTAAGCTAAATATAGCAGCATCATTTTTTAATGGTGCTGTTTTTTGTTGTGAGAATCACCCGTTTGGGTAATTGACATGGAGCTTTTTTAGAAGGAACTTTGAGGTATAAATTTTAAAAGCGAGTAACCATGAAAACTACAATTGACAATACGTTTGATGATTTCAAAACAGCGCTAAATAACGATCCCAAACTTCAACAGGAATTTAGAGATAATCCTGTGAGAGCTGCAGAAAATTTGGTAACAACAAATCCAAAAGATACAGATTCCTGGATTTACAGGATAATTGTAGTATCAATGGGAATCGCAATTCTTGCAATAATAATCACATTGACAATAATGGCTATTAGCTTAGGCGAAAAACTAAATAATCAAGTGATTACGGTATTTACGGCAATATCATCAGGTGCAATCGGTGCATTAGCCGGACTTTTAGCGCCATCACCAAAAAAATAAATTAACAATTAAAATTTATAGATATGGAAAAGACTAATGAAATTCTAAAAGAAAGATTTGAAATTTTAAAAACAACAGAATTGTTAAATGATGATAAGGTTAAAAAAAGAAAATGGGAAACTAAATTTTATGATTGTGATGCTGGCAATAATGATGTAAAAATTTACATTTCAGTTGTTTCGCCTAATTTAATGATTTCCAATGCTGCTTTTTTTAATAATGATAAAGGACAAGAAATTGATGTCTCGAGCAATCCTATTAATATAGGAAAGTGTAATGCTTTAAAAGGACAAAGGCTGGTTGTTTATTCAGTAGCATCTTCCAACTCAGATAATGTGAAATATACATTAAATGTTGATTTAAAATGCAATGGCAAAAAGAAATCCTTTTCAACTTCTCTTTCTTTAAAAAATGGAGAAACTGGCGAGATAATTCAAGATATAAATTTTAGTTGATATGAGAAATAAAATTATTATAATAAGTCTTTTCTTTTCTTGTTTTTATTATGCTCAAGAAGAGAATTTGAATATAGATCTATTAAAGGCTCCATCTTCACCGGCATCAAATTTATTAGATATAGCTACAAGTGAAATTAATAAGCCGACAGATGTAAGTAATCTAATGTTAAATCTGCAAGATTTTACTTCAATGTTTAAAAATAATGCTGGTTATGCAATAGACTTTGCTCCATATTGGATATTTGGAAAACAAACAAAAGGTTTAGATAATATATTGAATGATAATAAGGTTTATGATGTTGCAAAACAAACTTTTGTTTTATCAATTGCTGTGAAAAATACAGATAGTACAAATACTAAATTACCTATAAATTCGGTTTTCACATCTTATGGTTTCAAATTTTCTCTTTTTAGAGGAAATGTTTCCGATAAAAGCTTGAAAATTTATAGGGAAATAAAAGATATTCATAGAAATATTATTAATACTTCACAGGAGATTTCCAGTATTGTAGAAAAAGATTCTGAAATTATTAGAAGGAAAAAGGCTATTTCTGATTTACGTGAAAAACTGAAAAAAAATCATCAAGATCCGGATACATCAACAGAATTAAATAATTTGGTAACTGAATTTAATGACTTGATGGAAACTATGATGCGTAATTTGGAAAATAGTAGAAAAGATGACGAAAATAATTTTGTGAAAAATTCAGTATTAATTAAAGAAAAGCTAAAAGATTTTTCAATTGTTCGAACAGGTTTTCTTTGGGATTTGGCAGGTGGTACAAGCATTCAATTTAAAGAAAAACAATTCAATAATTCTAAAATTTATAATGCAGGATTGTGGACGGTTATGGGCTATGCATTTGAAAAATCAGGAACTCCGTTGTTTTTACTACGATATATGTACAATCCAAAAGCTGATTGGATGACTACTGAAGATTTTAAACCAGATGGAAATTTTTCAACTTTTGATGCGGGTGTAAAATATGAATATTCACCAAAAGATTCAAAGTTTACAGGAAGTTTGGAAGGTTTATATCGAAGCTTTATTTCTGGATCAGATTTAAAACCAACATGGAAATGTGTTTTAAATTTTGATTATGCAATATTTGCCAATCAACATTTAACCCTCTCTCTGGGTAAAGATTTTGATAATAATATTATTAAAAAAGGAAATGTAATTGCAGGGCTTTCATTTTTAAGTGGAATTGGAACTAAGAGAAAGATTCAATAAATTATTTTCTAACATAATTAAAAAAATCTCCAATGCTGTTAAAGATTTGGAGTTTTTTTCACTTTTATACTGAAAATTATAATTAATTCAAAATTAACTAAAATTTAACTCAGATAAATACAGAAATTACCTCTTCCATGCGTTCAAAATTTAAATTTTGATTAAATTTGTATAAACTATAAAATAGATAAAAAATGAGTTACATTTCTTACATAGAAGCGAGACAAATTTTGGATTCAAGAGGAAATCCTACAGTTGAAGTTGATGTATTTACGGAAGGTGGTGCGATGGGTCGTGCAGCTGTTCCTTCAGGTGCATCTACAGGAGAGCATGAAGCAGTTGAATTGCGTGATGGCGGTTCAGAATGGATGGGAAAAGGTGTTTCTAAAGCTGTAGAAAATGTAAGAGAAGTAATTGCACCAGAATTGGTGGGTCTTCCTGTTTTTGATCAGAATCTTATCGACCAGATTATGATCGAACTGGATGGTACAAACAATAAAGGAAACTTAGGAGCAAACGCAATTCTTGGAGTTTCTTTGGCTGCTGCAAAAGCTGCTGCTGCTGAACTTAAAATGCCTTTATACAAATATATTGGTGGTGTAAATGCAAATACACTTCCGGTTCCGATGATGAACGTAATTAACGGTGGTTCTCACTCAGATGCACCAATTGCTTTCCAGGAATTTATGGTAATGCCGGTAAAAGCAGATTCTTTCTCTCATGCATTGAGAAAAGGAACTGAGATTTTCCACAACCTGAAATCTATTCTTCATTCAAGAGGTCTTTCTACTGCGGTAGGTGACGAAGGTGGTTTTGCACCAACTTTCAAAGGAACTGAAGATGCTTTAGATACTTTACTTCAGGCAATTGAAAAAGCAGGTTACAAACCAGGTGACGATGTAATGATCGCGTTAGACTGTGCAGCTTCAGAATTCTACAAAGACGGAGTTTACGATTACAGAAAATTCCAGACTGCAGATGCGCCTCAGTTCTCAAGCAGTGAGCAGGTTTCTTATTTAGCTGAATTGGCAAACAAATATCCAATCATCTCTATCGAAGATGGTATGCAGGAAAATGACTGGGAAGGTTGGAAAATGTTAACTGATAAAATCGGTGACAGAGTACAGCTAGTTGGTGACGATTTATTCGTTACTAATGTTGAGAGATTATCAAGAGGGGTAAAAGAAGGAATTGCAAACTCGATCTTGGTAAAAGTAAACCAAATTGGTTCTCTTTCTGAAACAATGGCAGCGGTACAAATGGCTCAGCACAACAAATTTACATCAGTAATGTCTCACAGATCTGGTGAAACTGAAGATTCTACGATTGCTGATCTTGCGGTTGCTATGAACTGTGGTCAGATCAAAACAGGTTCGGCTTCTAGATCAGACAGAATGGCGAAATACAACCAATTATTAAGAATCGAAGAAGCTTTAGGAGATACTGCTTATTTCCCAGGATTAGATGCTTTTAAAATCAAAAGATAATTCATTGAATTTATAAATAACGGCAAGCGAAATTTTTTGTTTGCCGTGTTTTATAATTAATAGTATATTTAAACAAAATAAATTAAATAATGTCAGACAACAAAGTGGTATTGAATTACGACGGTAATTCTTATGAATATCCTATCGTAGATAGTACAATAGGAGACAGAGGAATAGATATTTCAAAATTAAGAGACCAAACAGGTCTTATTACCTTAGATCTAGGGTACAAAAATACAGGTGCTACATTAAGCGAGATCACTTATCTTGATGGTGACCAGGGAGAATTGTTCTACAGAGGTTATCCTATCGAGCAGATCGCTGAAAAATCAAACTTTACTGAGGTAATGTATCTTTTATTACACGGTGAATTACCTACAGAAGATCAGCTTGATACTTTCAACGGTAACATCAAAAAATATAACTTCGTAGCAGAGGAGATGAAAAAGATCATCGATGCTTTCCCTCGTTCTGCTCACCCAATGGGAGTTTTGTCTACTCTTACTTCTGCTTTAACAGCATTTAACCCTAAATCGGTTAATGTACAGTCTAAAGAAGAGATGGATCTTGCAGCAGAATTATTGATCGCTAAATTTGCTCACCTTGCAGCTTGGACGTACAGAAAAACTCTTGGTTTACCATTGAACCACGGAGATAACAGCCTTGATTATGTAGAAAACTTCTATAAAATGGCTTTCAGATTACCAAACGAAGAGTTTGTGATCAACCCTGTAGTTACTGCTGCTTTAAATAAATTATTGATCCTTCACGCTGACCACGAGCAAAACTGTTCTACATCTACGGTAAGAATGGTAGGTTCTGCTCACACAGGTCTTTTTGCTTCAGTTTCTGCTGGTATTTCTGCACTTTGGGGGCCACTTCACGGTGGTGCAAACCAAGCGGTTATCGAAATGCTTGAATTGATCGAAAAAGACGGTGGAGATGTTAACAAATGGGTTGCTAAAGCTAAAGATAAGAACGATAGCTTCCGTTTGATGGGATTCGGACACAGAGTGTACAAAAACTTCGATCCAAGAGCAAAGATCATCAAAAAAGCTGCTGACGATTTGTTAGAAGCTTTAGGAATTGAAGATAAAGCGCTTGATATTGCAATGCAGTTAGAAAAAGTAGCTCTTGAAGACGAATACTTCATCGAAAGAAAATTATATCCAAACGTAGATTTCTATTCAGGAATCATCTACAGAGCGTTAGGAATTCCTACAGAAATGTTTACAGTAATGTTTGCATTGGGAAGACTTCCTGGATGGATTGCTCAATGGAAAGAAATGAGACTAAAAGGAGACCCAATCGGAAGACCAAGACAGGTTTACCAAGGAGCTCAAAAAAGAGACTATATCGATATTGCAAACAGGTAATATTGTTTTCTCAAATAAATATAAATCCCAAAGTTTTTTGCTTTGGGATTTTTTTTGTTTTAACTATTTGAGATAAAAACTAGTTTTATAATTACATCATCATTGCTGTCCGATAAAAATTAAAATACAATTAATAGGTCGCTCCTCTTGAGCTATATTTCTCTAAAAACTATCTTCTATTAACAGTTTGCTTCTAATGAAGCTATATTTGATCCCATCAGGATTTACTGTTAATTTATCCTATGAACATTATAATTATATAAGTCAATTTGTTTGTGTTTTTCATTGGCAACGGAAACAATGTTACATAATATATTCTATTTTTTTATTGAAAATTTTAAAATCACAATGATGTAATGCCTAGTAGATAAAAAATATTCCTGATAAATAATATTTTACAAGATTATCTAAATTCGGATATAAGAAATTTATTAAATTTACGATTCATAAAATGGTATTAAACAATGAGTTTCGGACAGCAGATGTTATTTTTTTTCAGCGTAATAGGAGCTTTTAACGGGCTTCTGCTTGGGATTTACCTATTATTTGTGAAAAAAATGAAACATATTCCGGATTTCTTTTTAGGGCTTATTTTACTAACATTAAGCATCCGTGTAGGAATTTCTGTATGTATTTATTTTTATCCCGATTGGCCTAAAATTATTCCACTTTTCGGTTTATCGGCTCTGTTTTTTACTGGACCGGCTTTGTATTATTATGTTCGTTCTTCTTTTTTACAAGAACAGTTTAATCTTAAAAATGCTGGAAATTCTTTTGGTATTCTGACATTGATTCTTGGAACAGTTGGTCTCTTGTATTTAATTTTCCCTATTACCTGGAATGAAAATTTTGCGAGATTTATTTATGGTGTTTGGACGGTTTTCATTTTTCTATCGGTTTATGAATATTTTATTTTTTCAAAAAAAGAAGCTAAAAAATGGACTCAACTTCTCCTTCCTATTTTAGCAAGTAATGTGATTATCTTTTTAGCATATCAACTGATGTCTACAGGATTGATCCAAGTATATTGTGCGGGCGGAAGTCTTGTTTTTTCTTTGCTTTTATATGGAAATGTTTTGATCTTTTTCAACAGTAAAAACAAATCGACAGCTGTAAAAGAAGAAAGTAAATATTCCAATAAAAAGATACCCGATCAACAGGCTGAAAGCTTTTTTTCAAAATTGGAAAGGTTGATGAATATGGAAGAATTATATAAAGATCCGAATTTGAAATTAAGTGATCTGGCCTTGAAAATGAATATTTCAACACATCAGCTTTCACAATTACTGAATGATAATTTGGGTAAAAGTTTTTCCACTTACATCAATGAATACAGAATCAATGAAGCCTGTGAAAAAATTGAAAATGGATCTTATCTTAAAATTGAGGAGATCGGATATGAAGTAGGATTCAATTCTAAATCTACATTTTTTTCTACTTTCAAGAAAATTATGAGCACGACACCGCTATTGTATAAACAATCTCAAACGACTTCTGATACAAGGTTTCAGGGTTCAAATTTATAATTCTGTACTTCGGAATTTAAACTTCAAAACCTCATTTTCGTCCACGTCCAATACTTTTGGTTTCATAAAATTTAAAGCTTATGAACTCCAAATTATGGATCTTTATCCTATTGTTATTCTTGTCATTTTTTGCAAAGTCTCAGGAAATTCTCAATGCGAAAGTTCCCGATTCTATACAACAAAAAGATTCGGTCGCAACAATTTCAGAAGTTATTATCCAATCTTCTCGTAGAGATCTAAAACTCAATCAAGGAAATATTGTGATGAGTGTTTCCGGGAATAAAGATTTTAAAACATCAACAAATATTCTCGAAGTTCTAAGAAAAACTCCGGGTGTGACGGTGGATTCTGAAGACGGAATTTTTATTGGCGGAAGAACTAACCCTGCATTTTTTATCAATGGAAAACCTGTTGTGATGAGCACTCAGGAATTACATTCTTATTTGAGATCTCTTTCACCGGAAATGGTAGAATCTCTTGAAGTAAATACGAATCCATCTTCAAAATATGATGCCGAATTCAAAGGGATTATTGATATTAAATTAAAGAAAAACACCAATTTGGGCTGGATAGGAAACTATATTGGGAATACGAGTGTCAATAAATTTAATTATAAGGAAAATAGCCTTAATCTTTCTTATAACACAGAAAAAATAAGCTATAATGTACAGTTGGGTTACAACAATGGAATCTCAACATACCGTTATAATGCTCTTCAGCGTTTAGCAAATACAAACGTTATGAGAACGCAGACCTATCAAAAAGATGACGTAGAAATTTATACTGTTCAGACGGGAATCGATTATAAATTAAATGATAAAAATAGGTTTGGGGTAAATGTAAGGGGTAACTTCAGAGATAGTGAGCGGATTCGTCTAGGTTCATTGTATACGGTTAATAAAGATGAAACCCAGTTGGTTTTTAATACAGAAAGTAAAAATCCGATTAACTATTTTCAAGATAATTATGGAATAACTGCAGATTATTCTTTCCAACATAAAAATTTTAAGCTAAGCTTTTTAGGCAACTATCTTTCGGTTAAAAATAAGCAAGAAGATGATTTTCTGAATAGCGATAAGCCGACTTCACAGCTTTTATCCTATTGGAGATCTGATCTGCTCAATAAAATTAATATTTACACAGGGCAAATTGATATTTCTCAGAAAATAGGAGAGGCCACTTTCGAGGCGGGTCTAAAATTAAGTGATACTAATACCAATAATATGATCAGGTATGATACGTTGTCAATAAATAAACAATTTATTTTTGATCCGACGAGGAGCAACCAATTTTCATATAAAGAGAAAATATTTGCAGGATATTGGGCGTACAGTCAGAAATTTAATAAGTTTCAGATCAATGCAGGATTGAGATTTGAAAATACTCAAAGTATTTCTAATGCGGTAACCATAGATTCTGTGATCTCAAGGAATTATTTGAAATGGTTGCCTTCTTTTAGTGCAAGTTATACCTTCAACAGATCTAGTGAGCTTTCATTGTCTTACAGCAGAAAAATTACAAGACCGGTTTTCTCGCAGCTTAATCCGTTCAGGTTTTATTACAGCCCGCTGAATTATTGGATCGGAAATCCTTACCTGCAACCTTCTTTTACTAATCAGATTAAAGCAACCTATCGATATAAAAATTGGGTTACAGCTTTTACCATTGGGAAAGAAACAGATGTGATGACTCGGTATCCTATCTACAATCCCGAAACGAATGTGCTTGAATTTTTAGGAACTAACTTACCTTATCGAAATTTTGCCAGTTTAGAAATGAGTTTTCCTATAAAAATAGCAAAATGGTGGAACATAAATACCCAGTTTGCGGGATATTATAATTACGAATTCAGACCGTATCTGGATGAGGTTTTTGCATTGAAAATTTATAACTACGAGATGAGATTAAATCAGGCTTTCTCTTTACCTAAAGGCTATACACTTAATGTTTTTTCAAATTATGAATCTAAAACCGGGAATAGTTTATATATTATTAAGCCACGATATACCGTTGATATTTCAGTGCAAAAATCATGGCTTGATAATAAACTGAACACGAAAATAAGCTTTAACAATATTTTCGATTCTTACGACCAACGACTGGAATTTAGGCATAAACAAATCATGGATACCCGATTTACACACTGGTGGGATACCCAAAAGTTGATCTTGTCACTCAGTTACAATTTTGGAAGCTCAAAATATCAGATGAAAAATATACAAAAGTCAGAGGAAGAAAACAGGACGAGGTAAACGAAACCATCTTTTTTATAAGCCGATCTTTAGTTTTAATTATAAGGAAAAAAGTACGCATAATTAATATGTTTTAGACCTTGTTTATATTTTAAAGGAAAAAAGAAAGTAGATCTCGAGTGATTTTTTGAATATAGGTAAAGAATAAACAACTTTTTCATAAATAAATATCTGGAAAATGTTTTTATATCAAAAGTAAATACTTGTTATTTTAGAAATCGCAAGTGTTAAAACTTGATATAAAATAATTTTTAGTGTAAAATTCTACTTTCATTGATAAAACATTTTAAAACTTTCAGCATCACATGGGTTTCATTATATTTGCTTAATTCTCATTCTTTATGAAATTAAATATTAAAAACGAAACCGGAAGACTGAGGTCTGTGGTTTTAGGTCAACCCAACTCTATGGGCGGTATTCCTACTTTGGAAGAAAGCTATGATGCAAAATCATATTACACCATAGAGCACAACATGTATCCGAAAGAAGAAGACATCATCAACGAAATGAATGCTTTTGAAGCGGTGCTGAAAAAATATGATGTAGAAGTTCTTCGTCCGGATATTATTGAAGATTACAATCAGGTCTTTGCAAGAGATGTTGCTTTTGTAATCGACGATAAAATGATTATTTCAAATGTAATTGCCGACAGAGCAGATGAGCAGGAAGCTTACAAAACGGTTTACGAAAAAGTAGCGTGGAGAAAAATTATCAACTTACCGGAAACAGCTCACATTGAAGGCGGAGATGTAATTGTTTGGAATGATTTTCTTTTCATCGGAACTTGTTTCAGTGAAGATTACAGAAATTATAAAACGGCAAGAACAAACGAGTACGCCATCGAAATTCTTAAAGAATATTTTCCTAAGAAGAGAATTATCGATCTTGAATTAAAGAAAAACGACCGAGAACCTTATCAGGGAATTTTACATTTAGACTGTACCTTCAATCCGGTTGGCAATGATAAATGTATTATTTATAAAAATGGATTTGTAGACGAAAGCGATTACAATCTAATCCTCGATATCTTCGGTGAAGAAAATTGTTTCCACGTAACAGACGAAGAAATGTTTGAAATGTTCCCAAATATTTTTTCGATTTCTCCGGAAGTGGTGGTTTCAGATAAAGCTTTCACAAGAATGAACAATCATTTGAGAGATGTTTGGGGAATGACCGTTGAAGAAATTCCTTACAGAGAAATTTCTAAAATGGGAGGCTTGTTGAGATGCTCTACAATGCCTTTAGTTAGAGATTAATTAGGGTGGGGAGTTTTAGAGTTTTAGCGAATTTTTTTAATCTTTCAATCATTTAATTTTTAAATTGATAAAATGCAGACAACAGATACAGTATTAATGATAGAGCCGATTGCATTCGGTTATAATGCAGAAACGGCAGAAAATAATTATTTTCAGGTAGAGCAGAAAGGTGCAGATATTCAGTCAAAAGCTTTGGCTGAATTCAAAATTTTTGTTGAAAAACTGAGAAGCAAAGGTGTTAATGTAATTACCATCAAAGACACTATCGATCCTCATACTCCGGATTCTATTTTCCCAAACAACTGGGTAAGTTTCCACAAAGATGGAAAAGTGGTTTTATATCCAATGTTTGCTTCAAACAGAAGGGTAGAGCGAAGAGAAGATATTATTGAGAGTATCAAAAATCAAGGCTTTGAAGTTTCTGAAATTGATGATTGGTCATTGCCTGAAATTCAGGGACATTTTTTGGAAGGAACAGGAAGTATGATTTTCGATCATGATAACAGAATTGCTTACGGATCGGTTTCTTTGAGACTTGATGAAGGTTTATTCAGAGAGTTTTGTACTAAATATAGATTTACACCTGTTGTTTTCCATTCATTTCAAACGGTTGGCGAAGAGAGACTTCCAATTTATCATACGAATGTGATGATGTGCGTTGCCGATAAATTCGTAGTAATTTGTCTAGACTGTATTGATTCTGAATTGGAGAGAAGCAAAGTTATTGAAACCATTAAAAATTCAGGAAAAGAGATTATTGAAATTTCTGAAGAGCAAATGCAGCAATTTGCCGGAAACATGCTTCAGGTACAAAATAAAGATGGCGAAAAGTTCTTAGTAATGAGCCAAACTGCTTATCAGTCTTTAAATGCTGAACAAATTTCTAATATTGAAAAATATTGTGAAATCATTTATTCAGATTTAAATACGATTGAAGTAAACGGAGGCGGAAGCGCACGTTGTATGTTAGCTGAGGTTTTCTTACCTAAAAAATAAATTATTTTAAATTAAACAAAATAAAAACTTCTGGCTTTAACTAAGGTCGGAAGTTTTTTTATGCTTCGATCTCAAGCAACCATTAAAAAAACTTTAAATTTGCAGAAATATAAAGTTTTGATTATGAGTAAGAGATTATATTTGAGTATGGTAATACTTCTGTGTTTCTTTTCAAATGCACAGCAGAAAACCTTTTGCAACCCGATTAATATTGATTACGGTTACACGCCTTTTGAAGTTTTTTCAAAGCAAGGAAAACACCGTGCAACTGCAGATCCGGTAATTGTTAATTTTCAGAAAAAGCTTTTTCTTTTTTCGACCAATCAGGAAGGATATTGGTACAGTGACAATATGCTCGACTGGAAATTTGTGAAAAGAAAATTCCTGAGAGACAATAAATATACTCACGATCTGAATGCTCCTGCAGTTTGGGCAATGAAAGACACTTTATATGTTTACGGTTCAACCTGGGAACAGGATTTCCCGATCTGGAAATCTACCAATCCTACAAAAGACGATTGGAAAATTGCTGTAGACACTTTGAAAGTTGGAGCTTGGGATCCTGCTTTTCATTATGATGAAGATAAAAATAAACTCTATTTATATTGGGGATCGAGCAACGAATGGCCTCTTTTAGGAACCGAAGTGAAAGTTAAAAACTTGCAGTCCGAAGGTTTTGTAAAACCTATTTTACGATTAAAACCAGAAGATCACGGTTGGGAAAGATTTGGAGAATATAATGATAATGTCTTCTTGCAACCTTTTGTGGAAGGAGCTTGGGTAACCAAATATAAAGACAAATATTACATGCAGTACGGTGCTCCAGCAACAGAATTCAGCGGATATTCTGACGGAGTTTATGTTTCTAAAAATCCTTTGGAAGGTTACGAATACCAACAGCACAATCCATTCTCTTATAAACCGGGAGGTTTTGCAAGAGGAGCGGGGCATGGAGCAACTTTCGAAGATAATTATAAAAACTGGTGGCATGTTTCAACCATTTTTATTTCCACAAAAAATAATTTTGAAAGACGTTTAGGAATCTGGCCTGCAGGATTTGATAAAGATGATGTAATGTACACCAATACTGCTTATGGTGATTATCCTACTTTGCTTCCGCAGTTTGCGCAGGGAAAAGATTTTTCTAAAGGACTTTTCACAGCTTGGATGTTGCTAAATTATAATAAACCCGTTCAGGTTTCGTCTACTTTAGGAGGTTATCATTCGAATAATGCAGTAGATGAAGATATTAAAACGTACTGGAGTGCCAAAACCGGAAATTCCGGGGAATGGTTTCAGACCGATTTAGGTGAAGTTTCTACCATTAATGCAATTCAGGTAAATTATGCAGATCAGGATGTTGAATTTATGGGAAAAACTGAAGGTAAAATGCATCAGTATAAAATCTATGGCTCAAATGATGGAAAAAAATGGAAAGTGATTGTTGATAAAAGCAAAAATACCAAAGACGTTCCTCACGATTATGTAGAATTGGAAAAACCTGCCGAAGCAAGATTTTTAAAAATGGAAAATCTAAAAATGCCAACAGGAAAATTTGCATTAAGCGGTTTCAGAGTTTTTGGAAAAGGAGCGGGTGCAAAACCTGCAAAAGTTCAGAACTTTGTTCCGTTAAGAGCTGATCCCAAAAAGTATGGTGAAAGAAGAAGCATCTGGATGAAATGGCAGCAAAACTCAGAAGCCGATGGTTATGTTATTTATTGGGGAAAATCTCCGGATAAATTATACGGAAGCATTATGGTGTACGGAAAAAACGAATATTTCTTCACAGGAGCAGACAGAGTAGATTCTTATTATTTCCAGATTGAAGCATTTAATGCAAACGGAGTTTCGGAAAGAACAGAAGTTGTTAAGTCTGAATAATCATTAAAATATTTAATTAAATAATAAGACGCTTTGAAATTTTTCAAGGCGTTTTATTTTTGTCAATTTGCTTTAAAAATTCACTAATCGAATTGATTACAAATGGAGCATTTCTCTCATTCACCCAATCAAGATGCCCACCTGTAAATTCGAAAGATTGATTAAAAATTCCGTTTTTGTTTAAAGTTGAGTCTAAAATATTTTTTTGTGATAATGGAATTACAGTGTCATTATTTCCGTAAAAAGAAATGGTTGGTGGAGATGTTTTATTAATCCAATAAACTGGGCTTGCAAAATTTTCCATAGAAATTCCGTTAGAAAGTAGAGTTGGATCAACCAAATGATTTTCGACAAATGAATAATCATAATAATTTTTAAAACTTGGATCTGATAAATCGGCTGGACCAACGATATTTACTACTACTTTTATATTTGCTTTACCATCAGATTTATACGAATAAAGCATTGATAAATGACCACCCGCACTATTTCCGAGAAGAATAATATTGGGTTTGTATTTCAATGTTTTTTCTAAAAATAAAATTACTCTATTAATATCGTCTGTCTGATTTGGAATTCCGAAACGATTTTCTGAAGCCAATCTGTAATTAATGTTTGCAAAAACACTTTTGGGGAATTTCTTCATCATCGACAAAATGAAATAAGTAAGCTGAGATTTATTCCCTGCTTTCCAACCCCCACCATGAATGATGATAAATAAATTTTTATTTTGTTGAGTGTTTTTGGGAATATATAAATCTAATTTTTGTTCAGAATCATTTCCGTAAGAGACATTCATTTGTTTATCGAAAGTAATGTCTTTACTGATATTTATTGTTTTTTCTTTACAGCTAAAAATAATTAAAACCAAAAATAAAATTGTCAGATTTTTTTTCATAATCATAAATATAAACGAAACCCACCAATTTCTTGATGGGTTTCTTACAAAATAAAATATATGAAAGATTGAATGTTAACGTGTTCTACTTTTGATATCGTCTGAAGCACCTTCGATGTTTCTTACTTTTTTTACTTTTTGATTTCCGAAATTGTAAGTGATGCTGAATGTTCCGCCTCTTCTGAATTGGTCATTTCTTACGTAATTGTAATTTCCGTTGGTTTGGTAATCTTCAATTTCTACGATGTTGGTTCTAAGTACGTCGGTAATATTTAATGCAAAGGTCCAGTCGTTCCAGTTTTTCTTTAAACTTAGATCAAGACTTGAAAGATTCTTAAGCATTCCCAATTCGATTTGTTGCTTGTCTACGAAGAAATAATTAACTCCTAAAAACCAGGTTTTCTTTTTATCTAAACGGATGGTATTATTGGTTTGAATTAAGATACTTGTAGATTTTATATTATTACTATATACAATTTGGTTTCCATCTTTATCAAGAAAAATATCACCATTCGTAGGGTCTACAGACAAAGAACCATTGTTAACGTTGTGCTGTACTCCAACATTGAAATTCATCGTTAGATATTGATTAAAAAATGTTTTGTTCATTCCCAACATTGCAGACATTTCCTGTTTGTCACCAAAATTTGTTCTGATGTAGCGAAGCACGTTTTGCTCGGTGATTTTACCATCCATCGATTTTGCATAGCCTTGTAATGGAACCTGAGTAATTACATCTTTGAAGAAGGAGTGATTTAAGATCAAGAAGTAAGAATTTTTGAACATGTAGGTCAGTTCCTGGTTATAGGTTGATGAAGCCTTAACAAAAGGGTTGTTCTGAGTATAATTGGTTTCTGTCAAAATATTTCTTACAGGATTAAGCTCCCAAAAACTAGGTCTTCTCATTCTGCTCGAAAATGCATATGATATATTATTTTTATCATTAATAGCATAATTAACGCTCAGATACGGAAGTAAATTATTATAATTTCTTTCAATCTTTCTGTATTCTTCAGTAGCATTATCTGAGGTTCCCAAGCTGTTGGTAATTTCGTATCGGGTACCAATTTTCCCTGAAAGTTTATCAGAGAACTTTTTCTCCAATGTTAAATAAGCACCATAGATATTTTCATCATAAATGAAGTGATTAGGTTCATATTTTGGGTTGTCAATAGTATTTCCGTTTGAATCAAATAATTCTGCAATATTTCCGTCAATATCATAAACTGTGGTTGTGTTTTTTGTATCGTTATCTGTTTTTGTTTTATTGAAATTTCCACCAACAGCTATTGTAAAATCATTTTTAAATTTCTGTATATAATCTATGGTACTTGAAAAGTTATTGATTATTTGTGGTAGATTCTGAATAGTTGTCTGGCTTGGATTCAATTGTGTGTTATTTCCTGAATGGTCTGCTACAAATGTTTTATTGTCTGTAAACTGAAATCTTTTGTAATTAAGATAAGCTGCATTTACATTTAATTTACTTCCTAATGAATCAGTCTTTAATTCGTAATTTAAATTAACCGAATTATTGTATGAACGCGCATCTTCTTTATTTCTAGAATTGGTATAATTGGTTTTGAAAGCATTTATATCTTCATCATAAGCACGAATTGTATTGAATAAATTAACGGTAGAATTATAACTTTTATTGGCGCTTGAGTTCCATGACAAAGCCAAGTTGCTTTTTTCTGTTAACTGATAATCAAAATTTAGATAACCGCCAAGGTATTGGTTTGGATCATCAATATTTCCTGTAGATTCATTAGATGATAGATCATTTCCGTTTCGTAAAACATAATGTTGTGCCTGAATATTTTCTCCTCCATACAAATTGGCACTAATTCCCAACTTATCTTTTCTGTAGTTTGCTGAAAAACTTGCCGAACTGCTGTTGTATTTATTTTGAGTATTAGACATTCTCATGTTTCCGTTCAGGCCGTCACTCATTTTCTTTTTAAGAATAATATTGATAATTCCATCTGAAGCTTCTACTTGAAACTCACTTCCAGGAACAGTAATTACTTCAATTTTCTGAATATTTTCTGCAGGAGTATTTTTTAGAAACTGCGTTACAGATTCAGCATCCATATTGGTTTTTCTACCATTGATGTAGATTAGTGCATTATTTTTTCCTACAATTTTTAATGTTTTATCATCTGTTGTCGAAAGTAGGGGAGTCTGTCTCAATAGATCGAAAGTTGTGTTTCCTTTAGCTACAGGAGATGCAGCTACATCATATACAAAACGGTCGCTTTGCTTTTTAAAAACCTGCTTTGTCAAAACAACTTCTTCTATTTTTTGAGTTTTTACTGTGTCTGATTTTTTTTCCTGGGCAAAAGTAAATCCGCTTAAGAAAAGTGCTGCGATGAATATTTGAGTTTTCATAATTATATTTTTTAGTTTAGATGCTTGTATCTGTTATTATTTTACATTGCAAAGATATATAATAAATTTAGTATCATGCAATACAAAGTAGTGTAAATGTTTTTAAATAAAAATTAACTATCTGATTGTCAGTTGTTAAATTTTATAATCTAAATTTTACTATGCTTAACTATTTATACAATTAGACAACTAAACCTAATGTTTTGTTACAAATAAATTAAAAATATTTAAATTCACTTTTTTTTGATTAATTTAGAACGAACAAAAAAATTAATAATTTATGACAAAAATCTATTCTTTATTCTTTATTCTAGCACTTCTTGTATCTTGCAAAAGCGACTCTTTTATTGAGCTAGACAACCCGGAAAATCCGGCAATCGATTTTAATTTTGGTAACAATACCCAGAAAAATTTTCACGGTATTGTACTTTCAACAGACGGAAGCCCAGTTTCAGGAGCATCAGTAACTATTGGATCTGCTACAGCACAAACTAATTTTAAAGGCATGTTTGTAATAAAAAATGCAGATGTGAAAGAAAATTTTGCCTATGTAAAAGCTACAAAAGCAGGTTTTGTAAATGGTTCACGTACGATGGTCCCTACCAATGGAAGCAATAGAATCAAAATTATGATGATTCCTGTAACCAACACATCAACTATTTCTTCGGGTACAACCTCTACCGTTTCTTTGCCAAATGGTACAAAAGTAAAATTTGATGGTAGCTTTAAAGACGGAAATGGAAATGCATACACCGGAAATGTAAATGTTGCGATGTTTCATCTAAAACCTTCAGATCAGTATCTTAATGAATTGATGCCGGGTTCTTTTCTTGCTAATAATTCTAACGGAAACTCAAGGATTATGGAAACTTACGGAATGCTTCATGTACAATTAACAGGAGCTTCCGGACAAAATCTTCAAATTGCCAATGGACATACTGCAGAGATGACTGTGGCTATCGATGCAACTCAAATGACAACTTCTCCAGCTACAATTCCATTATGGTCTTTTAACGAAACTACAGGTATTTGGCAGGAAGAAGGCACAGCAACCAAAGTTGGTAACGTTTATGTAGGAAACGTAAGCCATTTTTCTTGGTGGAATTGTGATACAATGTCTCCACAAGGGATTTTAAAAGTAAAAGTTAAAAACCCTGCTGGAGAGCCAATGATAAATACGGTTGTAGCTCTAAGAAGAGCCGGTCAGACTTACGATATGACTAATGTAACAGATAATGCAGGATTTGCTTCAGGATATATTCCCGCGAATGAAACCCTTGTTCTTAAAGTGTATGATGTCTGTAATACGGTAATTTACACTTCAAATGTACCACCTGTAGCGGGAGGAACTACATTGGTTTTGCCGGATATTACTGTTACACCTACGGGAAATCAGTACATTATTAAAGGTAATCTAAAAACTTGCTCAAATACAGATGTTATAGATGGTTATGCGCTTTTAAGACCTGTATCAAGTATAAATTACTTTCAGTATATGTCGGTTCCACTGAATAATACAGGTGATTTTTCATTTACAACTTATTCTTGTACGGCTAATCCACAGCTTATTTTGGAGGGACACGATTATACCAATTTACAGACCACCGGAGAAATCTCTTTTACTGCTAATTCACCAGTCATGAATTTTAATAATATCATGGCTTGTAATTCAGTGAATGAATTTATTAGTTTTAAAGTTGATAATCAGAATGTAAAATATGTTTTAGGGAATGCTATACGTGCCGAATGGTCCGGACTAACATCCTCATCTCCCAATATGACAGCAAAACAATTGAGGGTTTATCATGTTTTACCAGTTGGAGATATTTTTTCGATGACGTTAAATAATATGTTGGGAGTTCCGGGAAGTTTTAATACAGAATATTCTCTTGAGTTTTCTGGAGGAAATTTTAATTATAATACTGGAAATGTAGTTGTTCAGATTAGTAATTTCGGAGCTGTAGGAGATTATATTGACTTTACAGTAAATGGAACTTATACAGATATAAGTGGAGGAAATCATACTTTTACTGCAACAGGTCATGTTAAAAGAGACTTGTAAATTACTTAAAATAAATTATAAAAGAAAAAGGACTTGAAAAAGTCCTTTTTTATTTTATTCTCTATCGAAACGCGCCAGCTTTTTATCAATCCAGATCGTGGCAAAAGGGAAAAAGGCAGCTATCAAAGCAAAAACAGAATCTTCATCATCCCATTGATATATTTTTCTTGTGGAAGGAATAAACAGGAGATAAAGTGTGAAAAAGAATCCGTGAATACTTCCAATTGTACTGATGTACACAATAGGTAAAATGCCTTCAGGGTCAACCCTAATCCAAATCATTGCAGTAAAAAGGAAAAACCAAGAAATAGCTTCAGCCAAACAGATTTGCTTAAACCACTTGATGACTTTTTCCTGTCCATATTTTGCGAAAAAATTTTCGAGAAATTCCATTGTATTTAATTTTGCCTAACTTCTAACTTCTAACTTCTAACTTCTAACTTCTAACTTCTAACTTCTAACTTCTACTTATAAAAACTACTTCCATCCAAATATTCAAAAACTTCCGGCGGAAGCATCGGTCTTACGTTTTTGCCCTGCTTTATCATATTGCGAATTTCGGTAGCAGACAATTCGATAACAGGTGCTTTCACAAGCGAAATATTTTCGTTATTTATATATTCAGATTTTTTTTTGTCACCTTCAAAAACTCTGGGATAAACAATAATGTGATGATTTTTTATTAATAAATCAACATTTTTCCATTTGTGTAAACTTCCAAGATTGTCTTCACCCATAATTAAACTAAAAGAATAGTCAGGATGTTTTTCTTTCAGATAGGTTAAAGTATCGATAGTATAACTTGGTGTAGGAAGTGAAAACTCTACATTTGAAGCCCGCATATCAGGATAATTTTTGATGGCGAGTTCTACCATATCGAGCCTGTTGTGATCGTTAAGAAGTGACTTTTTTTCTTTAAACGGGTTTTGCGGACTCACCACAAACCATAATTCGTTCATATCCGAATTTTCAAGAATATAATTCGCCAATATCAAATGCCCAATATGAATTGGGTTAAATGATCCGAAAAATAAGCCGATTTTTTTCATTATTTCAGGGCTTGGGAATTAGGTTTTAGGAATTAGTTTGAAGTTTAGTGATGAGTGCGTTCAACATTTTTGCAATTTCTTCTGATTTTTTACTTAAATGATCAAACTCATCAGTATTTAAATAATTTAGATTTTTTGAGATTATTAACTGAGTTTCAAGTTCTGCACAACTTCCTCTCGCTATTTTTAAAAATTGTAGGTAATCAATTTGTGATCTTCTGGAATGTCCTTCTGCAATATTCGACGGAATTGAAATTGATGAACGGCGAATTTGACTAGTTAAAGAATAGAGTTCTTCTTTTGGGAAATTTTTGGTACAAGAATAAATATCTGTTACAAGATCTACAGATTTCTGCCAAACAATTAATTCCTTATAATTTCCCATATGTTTTTATAATCCCTAAAACCTAACTCCTAAAACCTAATCCAGAAATTTCACATCCTTAATATTCAAGCAGTGCGTTACATTTCCTTTCCAGTGATTTTCTTCTAATGTAAAAGCGATATCGAAATTTTTAGTTCTGAAATCATCTGCAAATTGCCCCAGTTTAAAACCTATACATTCTATATTTCTTCCGGTAGATTCTTGCTTGATGTAAAACTTCAGGTGATTATTATCTTTCCCCATCGTTTTTAAGTAACCGGAAATTTTCTGATTTCTTAAAACCAAATTAGGCTTCATATTGTGAGGTCCGAAAGGAGCCAGTTTTCTGTGGAAATTGATAAAATCTCTGTTAATTTCATCCACATCAACATCAGCATCTATGGTAATTGACGGTTCTTTTTGATGGTCTTTTATTTTTTCACCAACAATTCTTTCAAATTTAATTTTGAAATCCTCAAACTTCGATTTCTCCATAGAAAGTCCTGCTGCAGCATGATGTCCTCCAAATTTTAAAAAATATTCTGAGCAAAGATCTAATGCTTCATGTACATCAAAATCTGAAACCGATCTTGCCGAAGCTACCATTTCACCATTGTTTCCGTCTGTGAAAACCAATGTAGGTTTATAGTAAGTTTCGGTAAGTCTTGAAGCAACAATTCCTATTACCCCTTTATTCCATTCAGGATGGTAAACAATGGTTGAGAACTTTGTCTGCTGTTGCGATTCTATGATTTGGTTAAGTGCTGAAAGGGTAGAATTCATGTCGAGTTCACGCCTTTCATCATTAAGATTCATGATGTCGCTTACAATTTGGTGAGCGTGTTTCAGGTTGTCTGAAACCATCAGTTCTACAGCTGCTTTTCCTTGAGAAATTCTTCCGGCAGCGTTGATTTTTGGTGCAATTTCAAAAACAATATTTGAAATTTCAAAATGAGAAAGTTTATCTTCCGGGATTAAAAGTCTCAGTCCCATATTTCGGGTTTTTCTGAGCATTTTAAGTCCCATTTTTGCTAAAACTCTGTTTTCTCCGGTCATCGAAACAATATCTGCAGCAATAGAAATTGCCAGAAGATCTGTCAGTTCAAACAGTTCCGATTCGGGAATTTTATAAATGGTATTCAGACCTTGGCACAGTTTAAAACCTACGCCACATCCTGAAAGTTCTTTAAAAGGATACCTACAGTCAACTCTTTTCGGATCTAAAACTGCTGTTGCATCTGGAATTTCATCTCCGGGTAAATGGTGATCACAGATAATAAATTCGATGTCTTTGGTTTTGGCATAATTAATCATATCAATCGCCTTAATTCCGCAATCTAATGCGATAATAAGCGAAAAGCCATTTTCCTTTGCAAAATCAATTCCTTCGGTAGAAATTCCGTATCCTTCAGAATTACGGTCTGGAATATAGTAATCTAAATATTTTTTCTGAACAATTTTTCTGAGATAAAGATACATCAACGCAACTGCTGTGGTTCCGTCTACGTCATAATCTCCGTAAACCATAATTTTTTCACCATTTTCTATAGCTGTTGCAATGCGTTCTACTGCTTTTTGCATATCTGCCATCAGAAAAGGGCTGTGAATATCGGTTACGTTAGGTTTGAAAAATTCTCTCGCCTTTTGATAATTGTCGATTCCTCTGAGAACTAATAGTTTGGATTCAAAAGTTCCAAAACCAAGCGACGAACTCAATCCATCTACAATTTCTTCATCAGGTTCGGGTTTATAAATCCATTTTTGGCTCATGTCACAAAAATAGGTAAAATTTATTTTAAAAGCTATTGAAATATCTGCTCAAATTCAAATTCATCTTCCTTTTTAGGTTGAATTATTTTTAATATAAATAGTATTTTGTAATTAAGTTTTTAATGAATTTTAATTTTTTTTACAATTTAACAAAACCAAAGCGTTGAGAGTCTCGTAAGTAATTTTAAATATTAAACCCATTTAAAAATTATATTATGAAAAAACCAATTCAAGTTTCTAACCAGGGAGCAACTCTGGATACCGGCAGAAGAAACTTTCTAAAACTGAGCGGCATTGGTATTGCCGTTGCAGGCCTTACTTTGATAGGCTGCGATGACGACGATTTCGAATACATGGAACCAAACAAAATATTTGATTTGGGAACTGGTGATGTAGGTGTTCTCAATTATGCGTACGCACTTGAACAGTTAGAAGCAGATTTTTACACCAAAGTTGTTAATAATTTCTATTCCGGAATTTCAAATGCCGAAAAAGAAGTTCTTACAGATCTTTATCATCATGAAGTGATACACCGTGATTTTTTCAAGGCGGCCATTTCTGGAGTAACGAATAATGTTTTACCTACTTTGGAATTTCAGTATTCGAATGTGAATTTTAACGACAGAAACTCAGTTTTAGCTACAGCAAAAGCTTTAGAAGATACGGGGGTTGCAGCATATAATGCGGCTGGAAAATATATTTCGAATCCTGCTTATTTGGTGATTGCCGGAAAAATTGTTTCTGTAGAAGCAAGACACGCTTCCGCGATTAGAGATTTAATCAATCCGGGAACTGCAGCATTTTCAGGAGATGATGTTATTAATGCAAACGGACTTGATGTTGCCAAAGAACCAAAGGATATCGTAATGGCAGCCGGAGGATTTATAAAAACTCCATTCACTTGGAAAGAACAAGGTATCAACTAATCAAATTAAATCTATTATTATGAATATTCTTAAATTACTAGATAAACTTTCAGACGATTCTTTTTTTACAAGACAAACGTCTAGATCAGGTTCGCTTTCAGACATTTCAGCATTTGGAAAGAAAGCCGCAGTTGCAGCTTTGCCATTAGGTTTGGCTGGTTTAATGACCACTACAGCAAAAGCAGAAACGTTTAACGATAATGTTCCCGGAACAGCGATGAAAAGTGCTTTAACAGATGCCCTTCAGTTAGCATTAACACTTGAATACTTAGAAGATGAGTATTACAGAATAGGTCTCAACACCGGAACTTTAATTCCTACCGCAGATCGTACTGTTTTTATGCAGATTTCTAAACATGAGGCAGCTCACGTTGCGTTTTTAAAAGCAACATTAACTTCTTTAGGAGAAACACCGGGAGCAAAACCTACCTTCGATTTTACAGCCGGAGGAAACTTTACACCATTTACCAATTACCAACAGTTTTTGATTTTGGCGCAAGCTTTTGAAGATACAGGAGTAAGAGCTTATAAAGGACAAGCAGGAAATGTGATGTCTAACAAGGCGGTTCTTCAGGCTGCTTTACAAATCCACTCTGTAGAAGCGAGACATGCTTCTCAGGTGCGAAGAATGCGTGCCAATAAAGGTTGGATAGAATTGGCAGATGGCGGAAGTATGCCTCCTGCAACAAATCCAGTCTACGCAGGAGAAGGTGTTACACTACAAGCTGGATTTAATACTGCAACTGCTTTTGGAGCAGCGGCCGGATCTGCAGCTTATGATGAGGTTCTTAGCGGTTCAGATGCTGCAGCAATTGCAGGTCTGTTTATTGTATAAATAATTTCTTTTTTAATATTAAAAATCCTTTTTCGGTATCTCTCCGGAAAAGGATTTTATTTTGATGAAAAGTATTATCTTCACGGCACAAATTATTTAATATGAAAAAAATCTTCATTTCGGCACTTTTGATAAGTGCTTTCTCGGGCGTTCAGGCTCAAAAAATCAATCTTGGAAAAGCAGCGGGTGTTGTATCTAAAGGAGCTTCAGCTTTATCTTTTTCCAATGCAGATGCCATAAAATTATCTAAAGAATCTGTTGATTATATGGATAAGAATAATCCGATTGCAGGTCCAAAAGATCCTTATACAGTAAGGCTGAATAAACTTTTTGGAAAGCATAAATCTCAGGATGGTTTAAACCTAAATTATAAAGTTTATAAAGTGAAAGATATCAATGCATTTGCTTGCGCAGATGGCAGTGTTCGTGTTTTTTCTTCTTTAATGGATATTATGACGGATGATGAATTACTAGCTGTAATTGGTCATGAAATTGGTCACGTTAAAAATGAAGATACAAAAGATGCAATTAAATCAGCTTATCTAAAAGCTGCGGCTTTGGAAGCGGGTTCAGCTGCCTCTGGTACGGTTGCTGTGTTAAACGAAAGTCAGGTTGGAAAAATGGCAAATGATTTTTTGGATGCTTCTCACAGTAAAAAGCAGGAGTCTGAAGCGGATATTTATTCTTATAATTTTATGAAAGCAAATAATTATAATGTTGTCGGAGCTTACACAGCATTTAAAAAATTAGCTTTATTATCTGAAGCAGGAACGGCTCAGTCAGGATTTCAGAAAATGTTTAATTCGCATCCGGACAGCAATAAAAGAGCAGAAGCTGTGAAAAAACGTGCTGAAAAAGACGGTTTATGGAAAGATCCGGGAATAGTTTCTTTGCCTAAAACAAAATTGACAAAATAATAAGTAAACTAAATATTACAAAAAAATCCTCAAAATTAATTGAGGATTTTTTATGGATTTTAATGTTGTTCTAAAATTAAGAATACATTTTTTCTCTTAATTCTTTAATCTTTTTATCAGCAAGATATTCGTCGTAAGTCATTTCTCTGTCGATGATTCCGTTTGGAGTCAATTCGATGATTCTGTTACAGACAGTTGAAAGCATTTCGTGGTCATGAGACGCCAATAAAAGATTTCCTTTGAAGTTAGACAATGAGTTGTTCAAAGTCGTGATACTTTCAAGGTCTAAGTGGTTGGTAGGTTCGTCTAATAAAAGAACGTTTGCTTTCTGAAGCATCATTCTACTGAACATACATCTCATTTTTTCACCTCCTGAAAGTACTTTACAAGATTTTAAAGCTTCATCACCAGAGAAAAGCATTCTACCTAAGAATCCTCTCATGAATTCCTCGTGACGCTCTTCGTCATTTTTGGTAAATTGTCTCAGCCAGTCAACTAAATTGATATCTTCTTTGAAGAAATCTGTATTGTCTAAAGGCATGTGAGATTGATTGGTAGTAACTCCCCAAGCAAAAGTTCCTTTGTCTTGTTGAGTGTTTCCTGCTAAAATTTCGAAAAATTCTGTAATTGCTAAAGAGTTTTTAGACAAAACAGCAACTTTATCTCCTTTCTTAAGGTTTAAGTCGATGTTAGAGAACAATAATTCTCCGTCTTTCGTTTTTTCAAGACCTTTTACATCTAAAATCTGATCACCAACTTCTCTTTCCATTTCAAAAATAATAGCTGGATATCTTCTAGAAGAAGGCTTGATATCATCGATGTTTAATTTATCGATCATTTTCTTTCTTGCAGTTGCTTGCTTAGCTTTTGCAACGTTTGAACTAAATCTCGCGATGAAATCCTGAAGTTCTTTCTTCTTTTCTTCCGCTTTTTTGTTCGCCTGAGCTCTTTGTCTTGTCGCTAACTGAGAAGCTTGGTACCAGAAAGAGTAGTTACCAGTGTAAAGGTTTAATTTAGCATAATCTAAATCTCCGATGTGCGTACAAACGGTATCTAAGAAGTGACGGTCGTGAGAAACCACAATTACTGTATTTTCATAATCAGCAAGGAAATCTTCCAACCATGAGATTGTATCAATATCAAGGTCATTCGTAGGTTCATCCAAGATCAACACATCAGGATTTCCGAAAAGCGCCTGAGCCAAAAGAACTTTTACTTTGTCTTTATTCTCTAGTTCGCTCATCATTTGCCAGTGCATATCGTCTTTGATACCTACATTTGAAAGCATAGTTTGTGCGTCAGATTCAGAGTTCCATCCACCCATTTCATCGTATACAACACCTAGTTCACCGGCTTTAATTCCGTCTTCGTCAGAGAAGTCTTCCTTTGCATAAAGGGCATCCATCTCTTCTTTTATTTCAAATAATTTTTTGTTTCCTCTTAAAACCGCTTCCAGTACAGTAAATTGATCGTAAGCAAAGTGATCCTGCTCAAGAACAGACATTCTTTTTCCAGGTTCCAAAGATACGTGTCCTGTTGTTGGGTCTTGTTTTCCTGTTAATATTTTAAGGAATGTAGACTTTCCTGCACCATTTGCTCCGATGATTCCGTAGCAGTTTCCTTTGGTAAACATTATGTTTACCTCGTCAAAAAGAACTCTTTTCCCGAATTGTAAAGATAAATTAGATACTGTTAACATATAGTTTTGTAAATTTGGCGCAAAATTACGAAAAGAATTTGGGTAAATTATAATAATGTAATACTCAAGTTTTTATATGAAAGCAAATTTTGTATATTTAATAACAAAATTTAATATAATGAAGATTGAAAAAACAGTCAGGATACTCAATAAAAGGGCTAGATTTGAATATGAAATTCTCGAAGAAATAGAGGCGGGAATGGTGTTGACCGGTACCGAAATTAAATCTTTACGCTCCTCTAAAGCATCTATTACAGAAGCTTTTTGCCAGTTCATCGATGGTGAATTGTATATCATTAATATGATGATTGATGAATATAAATTAGGCACTTTTTATAATCATAAAACAAAAAGGGAACGAAAGTTGCTCTTGCACAAAAGAGAATTGTTAAAATTTGAAAAAAAACTTAAGGATGCAGGGAATACAATAGTTCCGTTAAAACTTTATATTAATGATGGAGGAAAGGCTAAAATTCTTATTGCTTTAGGGAGAGGTAAAAAACTCTTTGATAAAAGAGAGGCAATAAAAGATAGAGAAAACAAACGAAACCTCGATAGAATATTAAAGAAAAGTTAAAAATCATCCTGAAAACTTTGTTTATAAAGAAAAATTATATTTATTTTGCAATATCAATTATTTAATCATTTAATTCTATGAAAAATCTAAAATTAGGAATTTCAGCATTGGCGCTTACGGTTGCCTCTACTGTTTTCGCTCAGACTACCAACAATCCGTGGATGATCGGGGTTGGTGCTCACGCGGAAAACCATACAGCACAGCGTGGTAATTTCAGTAACACGTTTTCTGCTACTAATTTGACGAAGAATATGTTCAATACGAACAATTTTTCTATTACACCACCACTTTCTAAGTTAACAGTTGCTAGAAACATTGGTAAAGGTTTAGTTATTGATTGGCAAACCTCTGTAGGAAATGTTGACAACAAAAGACTTAACATGGGTAAAGAGTTCATGTTAATGACTGGTCTTGGTTTCCAAGCTAAAGCTGCTGGTTTAATTTGGGACGAAGAGTCTTGGTTTGATCCTTACTTGAGAGTAGGTGCAAACTATTTAAGACATGATTACACTGCTCTTACTTTCCCAAGACAAACTTTCATCAACGGAAACCCTGCAGAAATGACATCTAATGGAGAAGATGGTATGGAAATGGGTAAAGCAAATCACTTTACAGTATCTACTGGAGCTGGTGTTAACTTCTGGTTAACTAAAAACTTCGGTTTGGGTGTACAAGGTGATTATGTTTCTACTCCAGGTGATAAAGCGAACTATGCTAACTTCTGGCAAGCTTCTGCTTCTTTGAACTTTAGATTCGGAAACAGAGACAGAGATAAGGATGGTATCTTAGATAAAGACGATTTATGTCCAGATACACCAGGTTTACCAGAATTCCAAGGATGTCCTGATACAGACGGTGATGGAGTTCCAGATAAAGACGATCAGTGTCCAGATGTTGCTGGTCCAGTTGAAAACGGTGGATGCCCTTGGCCAGATACTGATGGAGATGGTATTATCGACAAAGATGATGCTTGTCCTACAGTTGCAGGTCCTGCAGAAAATAACGGATGCCCTTGGCCAGATACAGACGGTGATGGTATCTTAGATAAAGATGATGCATGTCCTACAGTTGCTGGGGTTCCAGAATTCCAAGGATGTCCTCCTCCTCCTCCAGTTGATCCAATTGAAGTTGTTATTACAAGAGAATTCAAAGATCTTTTATTTGACTTCAACAAAGCTACAATTAGAAAAGAATCTAGTGGTAAATTAGATACAGCTGCAAAAATCATTAAAGATGCACCAGCTCAAAACTTTGTAATTGTTGGTATGACTGACAAAAAAGGTAGTGATGTTTATAACTTAAACTTATCTAAGCAAAGAGCTGCTTCAGTAGTTGCTGCTTTAGAAGCTAGAGGTGTAAACCCATCAGTATTGAAATCTATCGGTATCGGTGAACAAGATGCACAAGTACCAGAAACGGCTTCTGATGCTGAAAGACAAGCTGACAGAAAAGTTGTTGTAAGAGCTATCTCTGGATCAGAGTGGGAAACTTACAAAAAATCTGACTTACCAGTTAAAAAAGCTCCAGCTAAGAAAAAAGCTCCAGCTAAAAAGAAAAAATAATTAATTTTTCTAAATAATAAATACCTCCAGATTTCTGGGGGTATTTTTTTTGTTGTTGATTTTGAGTAATTTTGTCAAAATTTAAATTATAAAATGGGAAGAGCATTTGAATATAGAAAAGCCTCAAAAATGGCACGTTGGGATAAAATGGCCAAGACTTTTTCTAAAATAGGTAAAGACATAGCTTTAGCAGTAAAAGCCGGAGGAACAGATCCCGAAGCTAATCCTGCATTAAGAAGATGCATCCAAAATGCAAAGGGTGCCAATATGCCAAAAGACAATGTTGAAAGAGCAATCAAAAAAGCTGGCGGAGCTGATGCAGAAAACTATGAAGAGATCACTTATGAAGGTTATGGACAAGGTGGTGTTGCATTTTTCGTAGAATGTACAACCAATAATCCAACTAGAACTGTTGCCAATGTAAGAGCAATCTTCAATAAATTTGACGGTAATCTTGGAAAGAATGGTGAATTAGCTTTTATCTTCGACAGAAAAGGGATTTTCACGATCGATTTAGCTAAAATTACAATGGATTGGGATGATTTTGAAATGGAAATGATTGACGGTGGAGCAGAAGATGTTGAAAAAGATGATGAAGAGGTAATGATTACAACTGCTTTTGAAGATTTCGGTTCTCTATCTCACAAATTAGATGAGCTTAAAATAGAAGCTAAAAGTGCAGAATTACAGAGAATTCCGAATAATACGAAAGAGGTTACTCTAGATCAGTTTAAAGCAAATATGAAAATGCTTGATCGTTTCGAAGAAGATGATGACGTGCAAAACGTATATCACAATATGGAAATAACAGACGAACTTTTAGAGTCTTTATAGAAATAAATTGCTGTTTATAGCAAAGTATTATGTTTTGCCACGAATGCATGAATGTAAAATTTGTTTATTCGTGGCGATTTTTTAATATAGTGTAACAACAAAATAATATAGCATTCATATACAATTCATTTTCAATTAGTTTCTTTGCATAAGAATCAATTGTGAAATCGCCATCCTTGGTAAATGTAAATACTAATTGATATGGCGATCACTTTTGATCATTAGTAAGATAAATATCTGCAATTTGAAAAGAAACGTTGAACTTGTTATCATTTCGGATGTACATTTGGGAACTTACGGATGTAAGGCCAAAGAACTTCTACGGTATCTAAATTCTATTCAACCGAAAACGTTAGTTTTAAATGGTGATATCATTGATATTTGGCAGTTTAAAAAGTCTTACTTTCCTAAGCCTCATTTGAAAGTGATCAAAAAGATCATTTCATTCGCTACAAAAAATACAGATGTCTATTATATTACCGGTAATCATGATGAAATGTTCAGAAAGTTTACCGATTTCGAATTGGGCAAACTCAAAGTTTGCAACAAACTCTGCTTGGAAATTAATGATAAAAAAACATGGATCTTTCATGGCGATGTTTTTGATGCATCAGTACAACATTCAAAATGGATTGCCAAGCTTGGCGGAAAAGGTTATGATCTTTTAATTGTCATTAATAATGTTGTGAATTGGTTTTTAGAAAAAATGGGTAGAGAAAAATATTCATTTTCAAAAAAAATCAAGAACAATGTAAAAAAGGCGGTAAAGTATATCGGCGATTTTGAATTAACAGCTTCTGAACTTGCTATTGATAATGGTTATGATTATGTAGTTTGTGGTCATATTCATCAGCCTCAAATGCGTGAAGTTTCCAATAAAAAAGGTTCATGTACTTATCTTAATTCCGGAGATTGGATCGAAAATTTATCTGCTCTCGAATTTAATCAGAACGAATGGACAATCTTTCATTATGAAGATCACAAACATTTGCTGAAAGATGATGAATCTGAGGAAATTCAGGATATCAATAATTCGGATCTTTTGAAAATTGTAACTCAATTTACGTAGAATGAAGATTTTGTATGCATTTCAGGGAACAGGAAACGGTCATGTTGCTCGTGCGCAGGAAATTATTCCTATTCTTAAAAAATATGCTTGCGTTGATACTTTGATCAGTGGTCACCAATCTCAATTAAAGGCTGATTTTCCCATTAACTTTCAACATAAAGGTGTTTCTCTGCTTTATAATAAAACGGGCGGAATTTCCTATAAAAAAATCCTTTTTGAAAATAATTTTCTCGAAGCTTTTAAAACCATCAGACAAATCGATTTAAGCAAATATGATTTAATTATCAATGATTATGAGCCATTAACAGGATGGGCTTGTAAAACTAAAAATTTAAACATGATTGAGCTGAGCCATCAAGCTTCAATGAGTTTTAAAGAAACCCCAAAACCTGCAAAAAAAGATTTTTTAGGAAAATTGATTTTAAAATATTACGTTCCAAGTGAACGAAAAATTGGTTTTCATTTTGAAAATTATCATCCACAAATCAAAAAACCGGTCATCAGAAGAAAAATCAGAAATCTGAATCCTGATAAAAAAGGATTTTATGTGGTGTATCTTCCTAGTTTTTCTGATGAAAATATCATTAAAGTTTTAAGTGAAATTCCTGTAGAATGGAAAGTTTTTTCCAAACACAGCAAACTTCAGAGAAAGGAGAGAAATGTTGAGATTTTCCCAATTGATGAAATTCAATATTTAAAATATTTCGAAAACTGTGATGGAATTTTATGCAATGCAGGATTTGAAACTCCCGCTGAAGCTCTTTTTATGGACAAAAAACTGTTCGTAATTCCCATTCATAATCAATATGAACAGGAATGTAATGCATGTGCTTTAGACAAAATGGGAATTCCGAATTCTAAAATTTTAGATGTAGAAGAAATTAAAAACTGGGTCGCTTCAGATCTTCATTTTCAAGTAAATTATCCCGATGATATTGAAGATATTCTTCTGAAAGAAGTTTTAGCTTTGTAAAAAAATATCTTCTACATCATTCATTCTTCTCATCACGGCTCTTGCGTAAGAACAATGTGGATAAACTTTCCAATTGTTTTCTCTTGAAAATTTAATGGCTTCTTCTACCAAAAATTTTCCCATTCCGCGACCTTCAAATTCGGGATGAACTAGTACAAAAGAAATAATCAATTTATTGTCTTCAGGGAAAATAGTATAAGTCAATCTTCCAACTTCTTTGATTTCATTGTTGATTGTAATGACTCCGCCGTTTCCGGATTTATTGTTTTCGAATTTCATATTTATATTTTTGATTTAAACTAAAAATACAAAAACTGCACCGATTGCAAGCGAAGTTTAAATGAAGAAGATGTAAATGGTTAATTCGTTTCACTTGCTAGTTTATTTAGATTCAACAAAATTTCCTAGAATTTCTTTTTTAAGTGGAATCTTTTAAAAGAAAATATTAAATATTCCGTTTAATTCTTAAATTTGGCTAATGCGAAAATATCTTTATCTCATCATCTTATCACTTTCTCTTGTGAGTTGCTATACTTATCAGGTTAAAAAAACTGTGGATACAGCAATTGATAATAAACAGGCATCTAAAAATAACGCAGCTCTTGCAAATACCAATACTCCACAAACGGAAAGTATAAAGGCTAAATCTCAAAACCAAAGCCAAAATTCACAACAAACACCGGCTCCAGTGAATGTTCAGGAGAAACTTGCACCTAATAAAAATGTTAAAATTGATGTTGATGGCCGAGCTTATAAAGTAATTGTTGATCGATGGGAAGGAGACAGTCTGATTGCTCATCCGGTTCATAGCCGTGATAAAGTTCTGAAGTTCCATAAGAACCAGATTAATGCCGAAAAAATTGCTGAAAAACGCTTTTCACAACCTATTGCAGATATTATTACTGTTGTAGCTTATGCGGGTATTGGTTTCGGAATTTGGTCTCTTTTGCAGTAGTTTTTAATTTATAAAGAATATTTTTTCACTATTAAGGAGTTAAAAAAAAATCTGCTATAAATAAATTTTAGAAATCAATAAATTGATTTTGATTAAGTATCACTAAGCGTAACTCTTAAATTCTTAATGTTAATATTTCTAAAGTTTAAAAAAGATTCTAAAAATATTTAAAAATTAACGATTGACTAAATATCTTTCCCTGTATAATAATTGTAATCTTTAATAATAATTCCGATAAACTGTCTTTCGGTCATTTTTGTAGGATCTACTTCCAGTTTGAGAATACTTTTTATTTTGTCTGAAAGTTTTGTAATAACCTGTCTGTCGTCGATTCTCAGAGCTTTTAAGTAATTATCTTTTATAATTCTCATATCGTTATCGCTTAATCCGATTACTTGTGAAAAAGTGGGAATGTAGTCGGGATTGATGTTTTCAAGAATTGTATGAGAAATATTGATGTTATTTTTAAGTGAAATCACCGCTGTTCCCGAAGCCATGTCTCCTAATCGCTGATTATTTTTAGAAACAATCATAGAAACTAAACCTACAATTCCTGCGAATGTTGTATCAATCAATCTGAAAACCCATCTTATCAGATAATCTCCAAAACTTGCCTGGTAACCGTCAATTTTTACCACACGTATTTTCATTACTTTTTTTCCGGGAGTTTGTCCTTCCATCAAGCTTTCCAGAACAAGTGGATAAAGAGCAACAGGTAATGTGAGAACGATATAAACTGCGTTTTGAGACCATGAATCTAAACCATCTAAAATATATCCTAAATTGAAAATATTAAAAAATAAATAGAAGATTGCCACAAGATAAGCCACCTTAATGAGAAGATCGATAATGTACGCTACCATTCGTTCTCCGATACTTGCCGTGATAAAATTAATATTTACATTTTGGGAGGTATTAATCGCAATTTGAGACATAATTTTTATTATTTTAGCCTTACAATTATGAGAGAGGTTTATTTCATTAAACAAAATAAAGAAAAATGGTTGGGAATTGAGCAGGTTGTTCAAGGGAAAATTAAAAAAAATCCTGATGACCTGTCTTCGTTGTATATCAACCTTGTCAACGATCTTTCTTTTGCCCAGACTTATTACCCCAAAAGCAATACAACAGTTTATCTTAACCATCTTTCGTCTCAGATTTTCCAAAAAATTTATAAAACTAAAAGAGTTGAAGAAAATAGACTTGTTTATTTCTTTAAAACAGAAGTTCCTTTGATTGTTTACGAAAACAGAAGATATTTAATCTACTCCTTTTTGTTCTTTATATTTTTTATGCTGATCGGCGTTCTTTCGGCAATTTATGATAAAGATTTTGCGAATCTGATTTTAAGTGAAAGTTATGTGAATATGACTATCGAAAACATCAAAGAAGGAAATGCAGTCGGTGTTTATCAGGATGGTTCAACTTGGGGAAGTACCATCGGAATTACTTTCAACAACATTATCGTTGGTGCAAAATTATATATTTACGGGATTTTTGGTGGACTTGGAACTTTGTATCTTCTGATGCAAAATTCTGTGATGTTAGGAACTTTTCAGTATTTTTTCTACGAACACGGAGCTTTAGGAGACAGCGCAAGAGGAATCTGGCTTCACGGAACATTTGAAATTTTCAGTATGGTGGTTGAAGGAATGTGTGGTTTGATTCTCGGAACATCTATTCTTTTCCCGAAAACGCTTTCAAGATTTAATTCTTTTAAAAACGGATTCAAAAATTCATTCAAAATATTTTTAAGTACAGTTCCCTTTACCATTTGTGCCGGAATTATCGAAGGCTACGTAACAAGACATGCTTTAAACATGCCTTTGTCGCTCAATCTTTTTATCATTTTTGGCTGTTTGGGAATCATTGGCTTTTATTATTTTGTTTATCCACATATTGTTAACCGGAGAATAAAAAACACAATCAATGATGCAGTTTTATAAAAAAAGAGATTTCGGAGCGTTTATTAGCGACAGTTTTACCTTTTTCAAATTGTACGGTAAAAACTATTTCAGAAATTATATTCTGCTGAATGGGCTTTTGCTTATTCTGTTGGTGGCTGTATTTATTTTTGGTTACAGAGAATTGTTTATGCAGATTTTCGGTTCCAATATGAGTGGCGAAAGCTATTATTTCGAATCTTATTTTGAAGATAATATCGGAATGTTTATCGTAGTAGGATTGCTTACATTCTTGCTTTTTTTAATCATGATGATTGTCAATTATCTCTTCCCTGTTTTTTATCTTAAAAGATTGGCGGAAGGAGAGATGAAAATAAAAACCGATGATATTCTTGGTGACTTTAAAAAAAATGCAGGCAAAATAGGAAAGCTTTGTTTAGGAATGGTTTTCGTTGTGACACCGCTCTCGCTTATTGTAATGGGAATTTCTTATGCGATGATATTAATTGTTATCGGATTTTTTCTCATCTTATTAGTTTATCCGGTTCTATTTAATGTGGTCACCTTTTTAATGTACGATTACTTCAACAGCAAAAGAGGTTTTTTTGAAAGTTTAAGCTACTCTATACGATCTCAATTTTCTTACACGAATGGAAGAGAAAGATCTCCATTCTGGAAATATTGGGGTTCTACGGTCGTTATTTCAATTATTCTGTATGTAATTACGACCATTTTTACTGCAATACCGATGTTTTTTTTCATGTTGAAAATTACGACTACTGAGCCTGATGCAAATTTTGAACAAAATCCATTTGCCGGAAGTTTCGGAATAATGATGTTCGTGACATATGGAATTTCTTTGTTGATATCATTCTTTTTGTCGAATATGTTATACGTAAATTCAGGATTGATGTATTACGACAGCCGAAGAGATTTTCACCAGAAAGTAGAGCTGGAAGAAATAGAAACGATTGGAATCAATGAATAAATTTCTGGTTTTTTTACTGATTTTTCTAAATCTTGGGGTTTTAAAATCTCAGGAATATGAAGATGATGATTTTTCTGAAGTTTATATCGAAGACTCTGTGGTGACTTCGCATTACAAAAATATGTATGTTGCAGATTCTGTTTTAAAAGCGAATCCTCAAACCGAAAACACCGTTTCCCCAAAGAAGTTTAAAGAAAATCTGCCTTCAAGATACAAAGGAAATGAGTTTGATTATTCGACCTCAAAACCCAGAGAATCGTTTTTTGACAAACTTCAACGTAAGCTCGCTCAACTTCTTCGTAGTATTTTTGGGGAAACCAGTTTAGAAACTTCTTCACAGATTACAGGTGTTGTTATCCGCCTTTTTGCCATCATCGTAGTTGGATTTCTCCTGTATTTTATCGTTAAATATTTAATCAGTACCAATGGAAGTTTCTTTTTCGGTAAAAAGAATAAAAAAATTGAAATCAACGAAGAAGAGCTTCATGAAAACATTCATGAAATCAACTTTCCACAAAGTATTGCTAAGTTTGAAAATGACGGAGATTACCGTTCTGCGGTTCGGTATCAGTTTTTATATATTCTTAAAAAATTAAGTGATAAAAAACTCATCCTTTGGAATCCCGAAAAAACAAATAAAGATTACGTTTCCGAACTAAAAGCGGCACATCTTAAAAATGAATTTTACAACCTTTCCTATATTTTCGATTATGTTTGGTATGGCGAGTTCAGTATTGATGAGCAAAGCTATGGTAAATTTAAAAACCAGTTTCACGGATTCAAACCTTAATTAAACTTCTTAAAAATGAATAAAACTTTCAAAATATATGCTGTTATTTTCATCATTGTTATGGTGATTTTGGCATTGCTTGAAGTGAATAAAAAGGAAGTTACAGACTGGCGAAAAAACTATGATGTCAATCAAAAATCACCTTTCGGGCTCTTTGTTTTTAATAAAGAAGTCAAAGATTTGTTTAAAAACAATCTTACGAAACTTGATGTTGCACCTTATGATTATTACACTGAAAAAGATAAGAAACCACACAATATTCTCATCGTAGAAAGCGAAATGGATCAGGAATCCTGGAATAAAATTTTAGATGAAGTTTCCAAAGGTTCAGATGCAATGATAATTGCGAATCGACTTCCAAAAAATATTTCAGATACGATTGGTTTTTATGGTTCAAAAATTTCTTATGAAGACCAGAATATTCTAAAACTGACGGATAAAAAATATCAGAATGATTTTATTAAATTAGATAAATTCCCATCGGGAAGAGGTTTTTCTTACATTAAACCGAATGTTCAGGTTTTAGGAAAAACGGTCGAAGAAAACAATAAAGATCAGGCAAATTTCATCAAAACACCATTCGGAAAAGGAACAATTTATGTGCATTGCGAACCGCTTTTTTTAACGAATTATTATCTTTTGCAATCAGGAAATGTAAGATATGCGCAAAGTGTTTTTTCATATTTGAAAGACAGAGAAACTTTATGGTTTGTAGAAAGCAATACCAAAGAATCTCGTTCATTATTGCGTTTTATTCTTTCTAATCCGGCTTTAAAATATGCTTGGTGGGTATTTTTAGGAGGATTGGTTTTATTTATATTTTTTAATGTAAAAAGAAAACAACGAATCGTCCCAATTATTGAACCGTTGAAAAATACTTCTGCAGAGTTTGTGAAAAGTATTGGTAATCTTTACTTACAGGAAGGTGATTTCCATGATATGATGGCAAAAAAAGCTCAATATTTTTTAAATAAAGTAAGGCTCGATCTTCTCATTGATACCCAAGATCTAGATGAAGAATTTGCAAAAAAACTTCAACTAAAAACCGGAAAACCTGTAGAAATGGTTAATGAAGCAATCGTTCTGATCAGAAAAGCACAAGACCCTTATGCAAGCGTAATAAAAGAGGATCTAGCAAGAATAAATAGTCTCTTGGATGAAATTTTAAAATAAGAATGGTAATGAGGAAGGCTCCGTAGGAGTCTGACCTTTGTAGAAAAAAAATAGAAATGTGAAAATGAGCTCTGTAGGAGCGAAACGTTCAAAATAATAAAAACAAAATAGAATGGAAAATAACGAAGAACAAAATTTAACAAATCAAAATTCTATTAATTTAAATAAAGAATCAAAAGATCAGAGCCAATTTGAATCGAGAATTGATATGATTGAGCTTCGTGAAAATTTAAATAAAGTAAAAACGGAAATTGCAAAAGTAATTGTCGGTCAGGAAAATATGGTCGAACATCTTTTAGCAGCTTTACTTTCCAACGGTCACGTTTTGATTGAAGGCGTTCCGGGAGTTGCAAAGACCATTACGGCAAAATTATTGGCGAAAACTATTGATGTAGATTTTAGCAGAATACAGTTTACACCGGATTTAATGCCTTCTGATATTTTGGGAACGTCAATTTTCAGTATGAAAAATTCTGAATTTGAATTTAAAAAAGGACCAATTTTCTCAAGCTTTATTTTGATTGACGAGATCAACCGTTCTCCTGCAAAAACTCAGGCGGCTTTGTTTGAAGTAATGGAGGAGAAACAGATTACAATTGACGGAACCCGTTACGAAATGGATGAACCTTTCCTTGTTGTTGCTACTCAAAACCCAATCGAGCACGAAGGAACTTACCGACTTCCGGAAGCTCAGCTTGACCGATTTTTATTTAAAATCAATGTAGGTTATCCGAATCTGGAACAGGAAGTTGCAATTATAAAGAATCAACATGACAACAGACTTGAAGATAAGACTGAAGCGGTAAACAAAGTGATTACGGCACAACAGTTAAATAATTATCAGAAATTGGTAAAAGAAATTATTGTTGAGTCTCAACTGATCGAATATATTGCCAAAATTATCATCAATACAAGAGAAAATCAGTTTTTGTATTTGGGAGCTTCACCAAGAGCAAGTTTGGCATTATTAACGGCTTCAAAAGCTTTTGCAGCACTGAGAGGGAGAGATTTTGTAACGCCCGAAGATATCAAAGAAGCAAGTTATGCCGTGTTAAGACACAGAGTAATCGTTTCGCCGGAAAGAGAAATGGAAGGTTTAACTGCCGATGAAATTATCAGACAGATTTTGGAAGGAATAGAGATTCCTAGGTAAGTTGCAGGGAATAATAATTTCAGAATGTCGATGAACATTATGTTTGTCATGCTGAAAGTATCTCTACAAAATTTATTAAGATTCCTCCGGAATGACAAAGATTCAGCTTAATTTTAAATACTAAACGGTTAATAATTATAGAAATAAAAAACCTAAAATCTGCAACCTTGAAAAGACTATACATCAATATCCGCTTTTTTTTCGCACTCATCGGTGTAGGAATGCTCTATGTTTTAGCGTTTTTCTTTCCGTTTTTTATGATCTTAGGACACAGTCTTTTATTGCTGATCTTTCTTACTGTTTTTGTTGATTATTTGCTTATTTTCAGAGATAAAGATGCTGTTTTAGCACAAAGAATTTTACCTGAAAAATTATCAAATGGTGATGAAAATGCAGTGAAAGTTGATATTAAAAACAATTACAGTTTTAAAATTAATGTAAAAGTTATTGATGAAATTCCTTTTCAATTTCAAAAGAGAGATTTTTTGATAAGAAAGGAAATTCAATCAGGAAAAAATACATTATTTCAATATTTTTTAGAACCAAAAGAACGTGGGGAATATAATTTCGGAGCTTTAAATGTTTATGCTTCGTCACCGATTGGTTTCATTTCAAAAAGATTTATATTTCAGAAAGATACTTCCTTGGCTTCTTATCCGTCGTTTGTTCACTTAAGAAAATATGAACTGATGGCACTTCAGAACGAATTTTTATTAGGCGGAATCAAAAAAATCAGGAAACTGGGACACACAATGGAGTTTGAGCAAATCAAAGAATATGTTCCCGGTGATGATGTGAGAACGATTAACTGGAAAGCGACCTCAAAGACCAATCGTTTGATGGTGAATCAGTTTCAGGACGAAAAATCGCAGCGTATTTTTATTTTGATTGATAAAGGAAGAACGATGGAAATGCCTTTCAACGGCTTAAGTCTTCTCGATTATTCGATCAATGCGACAATGGCTTTGTCACATATTATTCTGAAAAAAGGTGACCGAGCTGGAATGATGACCTTCTCAAAAAAAGCTGAAAATAAAGTTGCTGCCGAAAATAAATCAGGACAATTAAGAAAAATTTCTGAAGCTTTATACAACATTAAAACCGATTTTTTTGAAAGCGATTTCAACAGATTGTATCAGGATGTAAGATATTCCATCAATCAGAGAAGTCTGGTTTTGCTTTTTACCAATTTTGAAACTTTGGATGGTTTAAACAGACAGATGAAATACTTAAGAGGAATGGCCAAAAACCATTTGCTGGTCGTAGTTTTCTTTAAAAACACGGAGATACAGAAACTGATGAATACCCATCCTGAAAGTATGCAGGGAATTTATGATGAAATCATTGCCGAAAAGTTTGAGTTTGAAAAGAAACTCATCATTCAGGAATTAAGAAAATACGGAATTTACTCAGTCTACACACTTCCCGAAAATCTGAATGTTGACGTGATTAATAAATATCTTGAAATAAAAGCAAGAGGGATTTTGTAGATTTGCAATAAGAAATAAGCAATAATGAAAATTACTTTAAACAGAATAAACGACGATTTTTTATTTGAATGTACCAATGCTCAGGGAAATTCAATTTTGTTAGATAATACCTCTCAACTGGGAGCAAAAGGGGTTTCACCAATGGAAAGTGTTTTGATGGCAGTTGCAGGATGCAGCGGAATTGATGTGGTTTCAATTTTGAAAAAACAAAGACAGGAAATTATAGGATTCAAAGCTGAGGTAGAAGGCGAAAGAGTTGCTGTAGATGATGCAAAACCATTCAAATCAATTAATGTAAAGTTTTTATTGGAAGGAAATATCGATCCTAAAAAAGCTTTGAAAGCATCCGAATTATCTTTCGAAAAATACTGTTCGGTTTCAAAAACTTTAGAACCTAATGTAGAAATCGGGTATGAAGTTTTTGTAAACGGAGAAAAAGTTGAGGGATAAAGCAATAGAGTGGGAGAGTTTTAGTGTTTGAGAATTATTGAATAAGAAAATATTTTCAACAACTCTCAAACACTACTTCACTCAAGCTCTCCAACCCAACTAAGCTAGTCTCGGCTTCATCAGTTTTGCCACAGTTGCAGTCCATCCTGTTTGATGCGAAGCTCCAACTCCGCGACCATTATCTCCGTGGAAATATTCATAAAATGTGATGTAATCTTTGAAATTTGGGTCGTAATTAAATTTATAATTCCCGCCGTTGAAAGCGCGTTGTCCGCTTTCATCTTTCAGAAAAATAGAGCAGAGTCTTCCGCTGATATTTTGGGCAACTTCATCTAAATTTTTCTTTTCGCCACTTCCGGTAGGAAATTCTACTTTTAAACTGTTTCCATAATAAAAATGGAAACGTTGTAAACTTTCAACAATCAGGAAATTGATAGGGAACCAAATCGGACCGCGCCAATTACTGTTTCCGCCAAACATTCTGCTATCGCTTTCTGCAGGTGTATAATAAACAACATTTTTATTACCATGAACTGTGAACACAAAAGGATTTTCTTCATAAACCTTAGACATTGCACGAATTCCGTAAGAACTTAGAAATTCTTTTTCGTCCAACATTCTTGTCAGAACTTTTGTAAGTCGGTTTTTACGAAGAATACTCATCAAATGTTTTCTGCCGCTTCCTTCTTCATCCCAGTGAGAAACTAAAGAAGTCAGTTCAGGTTTATTTTTTAAAACCCAATCCATTCTCTCTCGGAAATTAGGCATTTTACTGAGCAAATGATGATCGATAATTTCAACTGCAAACAAAGGAATTAAGCCTACAATACTTCTCAGCCTTAAAGAAACACTTTCTCCGTTTGCCAACTGTAAAACATCATAAAAGAAGCCGTCTTCTTCATTCCAAAGACCTTCTTTTCCTTCACCCATGTTTTCCATGGCTTCGGCAATATAAAGGTAATGCTCAAAAAACTTGATGGCCATATCTTCATAAACCTGATAATATTGAGCCAATTCCATAGAAATTCGCATCATGTTGAGCGCATACATGGCCATCCAGCTTGTTCCGTCGGCTTGCTCAAGATGTTCACCGTCTTTCAGTTCCATATTTCGGTCAAAAGCACCGATGTTATCTAGTCCTAAAAATCCGCCGCCAAAAATATTTTTCCCGTTTTTATCTTTTCTGTTGACCCACCAGGTAAAATTCAACAATAGTTTTTGAAAAACTTTTTCAAGGAATAAAAGGTCTGGTTTTCCGTTTGTTTTTTCATCAATTTTAAAAACCCTGAAGCACGACCATGCATGAACAGGCGGATTGACATCACTCAGATTCCATTCATAAGCGGGCATTTGTCCGTTCGGATGCATATACCATTCCTTAGTAAGCAAAAGCAATTGATTTTTCGCAAAATCAGCATCAATAATGGCAAAAGGAACGCAATGGAATGCCAAATCCCAAGTTGCATACCAAGGATATTCCCATTTATCAGGCATTGAGATGATGTCTTTATTGTGAAGATGTTCCCATTCTGTATTTCTTACATAATGATTAAAATCTCTCGGAGCTTCATAATTAGGGTCGCCTTTCAGCCATTTTCCTACATTATAATGATAGAATTGTTTGTTCCAAAGAAGTCCTGCAAAAGCTTGTCGCTGCACATTTTTTTCATCGTCATTAAATATATCCTGCTGAATTTCATCGTAAAATTCATTCGCTTCATTAATTCTTGCATTAAAAATATCATCAAACTGATAAAAAGCATCATCCATATCATACGGTGACAACCTGAATTCAAAAACTTCAGATTGACCTCCTTCGATAATTTCATCAATGATGAAGGCTGCTTTTGTACCCTTTCTTTCAGGATTTACAGTATTTTGCTGATGAATAATATAATCGTTGATTCCATCTTTATAGTAAGTATTTTCAACAGACGGAGTGCCATGAAGTTTAGGATGATTGGTTTCATTCTCACAGAAAACCTGTTCTGCATTTTTATTTTTTGAATAAAACTTTTTAATAGGAATACTGTCGTGAACCACATTGATGCAGCCTTCTTTTCCTCTTTCTACCTGACCTTTGTATTCATTATAACCCCATTTCCAGTTATTTCTAAACCAAGTTGTAGGTAAAATAACAATCGGGGCAGCTTGGTTACTTCGGTTACAGACCGTAACACGAATTAAGATATCATGAGCATCAGATTTACAGTAGTCTATGAAAATATCGAAATATTCATCTTTATCAAAAATTCCGGTATCGAAAAGTTCATATTCAGGTTCTTTTTTGGTGCGTCTTGCATTTTCTGCTACAATTTCGTCGTATGGAAATTCGTTGATAGGATATTTGTACACCATTTTCATATAGCTGTGAGTAGGTGTATTATCAAGATAGTAGAAAATTTCTTTAATATCTTCTCCGTGATTTCCCTGCGGATTGCTCAAGCCGAAAAGACGTTCTTTTATTCTTTTATCTTTTTTATTCCAAAATGAGAGAGCAAAACAAAAAAGTTGTTTGGTATCCGAAATCCCCGCGATTCCTTCTTCTCCCCATCGATACGTGTGGCTTTCTGCAATATCGTGGTTGGCAAAATGCCAAGCATTTCCGTTGGGGCTGTAGTCTTCACGCACATTTCCCCATTGTCTGTTGCTTACATAAGGTCCCCAGTTTTTCCAGTCTTTATCTTGTAATCTTTGCTTTTCGATATTCATTTTCAGCCATTTTCATTGCTAAGTTAATTTTTTTGATAAATAATTCCAATTTTTTTAATCTGAATAATTATTAACAACCTTCTCAAAACCCTGCTGCGATTACGTTTGGTATTATTTGTTAATTTTTTTTAATTTTTAAAATAAAAAGTTTTATCTTTGCACCATTCGTTCATTTACATATTGAAAATGTTATCAAGAAAGGTTGAGGGATTAGACCCTGTGAAACCTTAGCAACCCTTTGCGCAAGCAGAGAAGGTGCTACGTTCTACCAAATAAATTTATTTTGGACAGATAACTTACTGAAGTTCTTTTCAGCCATTCTTCTCATGGCATTTTCAAATTTATTTTTAATAATATATAATTTGAAAACAGAACTGCAACATATTAATTTTTTGTACAAAACCGATTCTCAGAGAGAATATCATATCCCGTTAAGCTACCAGCTTTTTGGGAAAGAACTCTTTTCAGCACCCATCATTTTGATAAATCATGCCTTAACCGGAAACTCGAATGTTGCCGGAGAAAAAGGTTGGTGGAAACAACTGATTGGCGAAAATCAGGTAATTGATACAAATAAATATACTGTACTCTGCTTCAATATTCCCGGAAATGGATATGACGATTTTTTTATTGACGAATATTCAGATTTTACCCCTTCAGATATTGCAAATATATTTCTGAAAGGTCTTGAATCTTTAAATATTAAAAACATATACGCTCTGATTGGAGGATCTTTAGGAGGTGGAATCGGTTGGGAAATGCTTTCGAAAAAACCTGATTTAGCTGAAATTTTTATTCCGATTGCCTGTGATTCTAAAACTCATGATTGGTTGCATGCTCAATGTCTCGTTCAGAAATTTTTATTAAATGGAAATGAAGAACCGTTGCAAAAAGCCAGAGTCCATGCAATGTTGTGCTACAGAACGCCTCAGTCTTTAAACGAAAGATTTCAAAATAAATTTAATCATGAAAAACAACAGTTAGAATCTGAAGACTGGCTGACTTATCATGGTAAATCTCTTGCCGAAAGATTTAGTTTAAAATCTTATCAACTGATGAATCATTTACTAATGAATATTAATGCAAACGAAAATATGTTAAAGAAAATTCAGGCACGAATGCACATGATCTCTGTAGATACAGATCTATTTTTTCCTGCCTCTGAAATCAGAAGCGGCTTTGAAAAGCTAAAGGAAAATAAAGAAGATGTTTTCTATCACGAGATCAAATCAGTTCATGGGCACGATGCCTTCTTAATGGAATACAGTCAATTAAATAATATCATAAATAACATTTTGTAGGAAAAAAAGAGTTTAAGGTAACTCTGTCTTATAAAAAAAATAAAAAAGGTTACAGATGAAAAGTAATGCAAACGAAATAAAATTTTTAAAGAACAGATCGATCATCAAATTTGAAGGAGAAGATTTTTTAGGTGAAATAGGGATTGATGGAAGAGTGTTTAAAGCGCTTACATTTGCGCGTATCAGTGTAGGAATAATTTCTCAACAGGCGGTAGAAAACGGATTGTCAATTTTGGTACACGAAGATGATTCTGAAAAAGCAGTAAACTGTCTTATCGAAGAGTTTGCTACGGAAAGAAAATCAGGAAAAGTTACCCAGATTTATAGTATCAACAATGTTTCTGTTATTGGTTTTGTGGCAGAGGATTTAAATAAAATACTTTCTGAACTGGCAAGAAATAACGTTTTTCCATTGTTGTTAAACCAGAATTCAAGCGAGAAACGTATCAATATTGTTGTGACATCTTCTCAGGATGAGAAAACTAAAAATATCATTGAATCTGAAATTTTCAAAAAACCAAAAACAGTTCACTTGGCAATTATCGGTCACGGAAATGTGGGGAAAACGTTGATAGAACAGGTTTTACATTCTTCGGAAGAAATTAAAAGAAGAAAAAATATACATCTGAAAGTAGTTGCTGTTGCTAATTCAAGAAAAATTGCTTTCAACAAAAAAGGATTTGACAACCAATGGAGCAATGAGGTTTTTGCCTCTGAAAAAACCTCTAATGTAGACGAATTAATTAATTTCTCTAAAGAAAATCAGCTTGAAAATCTAATTGTTGTTGATAATACAGCAAGTACAGATTTTGTTAAAAACTACCATGCTTTGGCAGAAAACGGGTTCGATTTAGTTTCTTCAAACAAAATTTTCAACACACTTCCAATCGAAGAATATCGTAAACTAAGATATACGTTGAACAAAAACAACAAGCGTTATTTGTATGAAACCAATGTTGGTGCAGGTTTGCCTTTAATTGATACGATAAAACTTTTACACCTTTCCGGTGAAAATATTACAAGAATAAAAGGTGTTTTTTCAGGAACATTGAGTTATGTTTTTAATAACTTCTCTTTGAGAGATGATAAATTTTCAACCATCGTCAATGAAGCTTTAGAAAAAGGTTTCACAGAACCAGACCCAAGAGAAGATTTATCAGGAAACGATGTGGCGAGAAAATTATTGATTTTGGCGAGAGAATTAGATTTGATTAATGAATTTAATGACATCAATATCCAAAACCTAGTTCCGGAAGCTTTACTTTCTATTTCAAAACAGGAATTTCTTTCAAGATTGGAAGATTTAGATGATGAATACGATAAAATTAAGAAAAATCAGGAGCCTGGTCACGTTTTAAGATACGTTGGAGATTTGCATGGAGATCTACAGAAAGAAAAAGGCAACCTGGATGTAAAATTGATTTCAGTTCCTGCAACTTCGGCTTTGGGACAGTTGAAAGGTTCAGATTCTATTTTTGAAATCTATACCGAAAGTTATGGTGAAAACCCAATTGTCATCATGGGAGCCGGAGCTGGAGCAAAAGTAACAGCAAGAGGCGTTTTCGGAGATATCTTAAGATTAAGTGAAACTAAATAATATTAATATAACAGTTTAATAATGTAACAGTTTACCAATATTTATTACAACTGTCATTCTGATTGAAAGAAAGTGAAAAGAAGAATCCTATTGTTATATTGTTAAACTGATACATTGTTACATTTTCAAACTATATGGAAAATTTCGAAACCTTAGCCATAAGAACCCAAACTGAAAGAACTCAGTTTGACGAGCATTCTACGCCTTTATACCTTACTTCAAGCTTTGTTTTTGAAGATGCGGAAGATATGAGAGCGAGCTTTGCCGAAGAAAAATCAAAAAATCTGTACAGCCGATTTTCAAATCCTAATGTTACAGAATTCACCGATAAAATTGCAAAAATGGAAGGCGCAGAAGCAGGTTATGCTTTCGCTACGGGAATGGCGGCAATTTATTCAACTTTTGCCACTCTGCTCAATGCGGGTGATCATATCGTAAGCTGTCAGTCGGTTTTCGGCTCTACGCATACGTTGTTCACAAAATATTTCCCAAAATGGAATATCGAGACCACTTATTTCAAAGCAGAGGATTCTGAAAATGTTGAAAAATACATTCAGTCCAATACGAAAATTTTATATCTGGAAACGCCGACCAATCCTGCGATTGAAGTATTAGATTTAGAATTTTTCGGAAAGATTGCAAAAAAGCACAATCTTATTTTCATTGTGGATAACTGTTTTGCAACTCCATATCTACAGCAACCGATAAAATACGGTGCAGATATCGTTGTTCACTCGGCTACAAAATTAATTGACGGTCAAGGTCGTGTTTTGGGTGGAGTAGCGGTTGGTAGAGAAGATTTGATTCGTGAAATTTATCTTTTTGCAAGGAATACCGGACCAGCAATGTCGCCTTTCAATGCATGGGTCTTATCTAAAAGCTTGGAAACTTTGGCAATCCGTGTAGAAAGACACTGCGAAAATGCTTTAAAAGTTGCTGAGTTTTTAGAAAACCATCCAAATGTTGATTTGGTAAAATACCCGTTTTTAAAATCACATCCTAATTATGAGATTGCCAAAAAACAAATGAAATTAGGTGGAAATGTTGTTGCATTCGAAATAAAAGGTGGTATTGAAGGGGGCAGAAACTTTTTAGATAAAATAAAAATGTGCTCACTTTCTGCAAACTTGGGAGATACCAGAACGATTGTCACGCATCCTGCATCAACAACGCATTCCAAGCTTTCCGATGAAGAAAGAAATGAAGTAGGAATTACTGCAGGTTTGGTTCGTTGCTCGGTAGGTTTAGAAAACGTGGAAGATATTATTGCAGATTTAAAGCAGGCATTAGATTAAACTAATTTGAGCAGCTTTATCCGCCTGAATTTATCCTGAGCTTGTCGAAGGATCTCGTTCAAGTCGGGCTGCAGAGATTCAGCGTAAAACCAGCCTTGACAAGGCTTAGAAATAAAAAGTTTGAAATAAATAAAGAGTCCTGAAAGGACGATTTAAATCAGAATAGGATAAAATCCTATTAAAATGAAAAGAACAATTTCAAAAAAAGTAAAATGAAAAATTCAGAACAACTATACAAAGCATTATCCGAAAGAATTTTAATTCTCGACGGAGCGATGGGAACCATGCTTCAGCGATACAAATTCGAAGAAGAAAATTACCGTGGCGAGCGTTTTAAAGATTGGGAGCATCCAGTAAAAGGAAACAACGATCTTCTTTCTCTTACGCAACCCGAAGCAATTGAAGAGGTTCATAGAAAATACCTCGAATCTGGAGCCGATATTCTGGAAACCAATACATTTTCCGGAACTACGATTGCGATGGCCGATTATTACATGGAAGAGTTGGTCTACGAACTGAATTACCAGTCTGCAAAAATTGCCAGAAAAGTTTGTGATGAGTTCACCGCTAAAAATCCGGACAAACCAAGATTCGTTGCCGGCTCTATTGGTCCTACGAATAGAACGGCAAGTTTAAGTCCGGATGTAAATGACCCTGGTTATCGTGCGATTACTTTTGAAGAGTTAAGATTAGCTTATAAACAACAGTCAGAAGCTTTGTTAGACGGCGGTTCAGACATACTTTTGGTAGAAACAATTTTCGATACTTTGAATGCAAAAGCTGCATTATTTGCAATTGATGAAATTCAGGAAGAAAGAGGAATTGAAATCCCGATCATGGTTTCAGGAACGATTACCGATGCTTCAGGAAGAACGTTGAGCGGACAAACCGCAGAGGCTTTTTTGATCTCAGTTTCGCATTTAAATTTATTAAGTGTAGGTTTCAACTGTGCTTTGGGAGCAAATCAATTAACGCCTTATTTAGAAACATTAGCGCATAATTCAGACTTTTTTGTTTCGGCATATCCTAACGCAGGTTTACCAAATGCTTTCGGGCAATATGACGAATCTCCCGAATTTATGGCTGAGCAGATTAGAGAATATGTAGAAAAAGGATTGATCAATATTATTGGTGGATGTTGTGGTACAACGCCGGAACACATCAAAGCAATCGCTGATTTAGTTGATAAATACGAACCAAGAAAAGTGAAAAATTTTGTATGATTTTTGATTGTTGAAAATTTAGAACGAGTACACAAAATACTTTTTTTAAATACAAAAACAACGATCCCATGGAAAAGCCAATTTATCTCAAAAATCCGGACGACGCCAAACTGTTTAATGAATTAAGAAAAAGAGTGAACCAGCGAGTAGAAAAACTTCCCCCAAACAGAGATGTTTACATTAAGATCAAAGCCATTATTTTGCCTTTGATCTATTTTGGCTTGTATCTATTTGCTCTTTTAAATGCAGATCAGCCGTGGATTTATATTTCTAGTTTTGTGCTGATGGGAATCTCTCTGGTTTTAATTTATCTGAATTTAATTCACGAAGCAGCTCACAATAATATTTTTAAAAGCAAAAAACTGAACAGTCTTGTATTGCAGATTTTTGATTTTGTGGGAGCTAACTCATACATCTGGAAAAAAAGACATATTGCAGCTCATCACGCTTACCCAAATGTTGACGGTTGGGATACCGACATCGAACAGAGCGGACTTTTATTAATCGTTCCATGGATTAAAGCAAAAGGAATTCAGAAATATCAGCATTTCTTTTTCTTTTTGGTGTATCCGCTTTATTTATTTAACTGGATGTTTATCAGAGATTTTAGAGATTTTTTTGATAATGAAAGGGTGATTCTGAAAACTCAGGGAAGAATTCCGGTTTCAGAAAAAATTAAGATGATAAGTTTCAAACTGTTTTACTTTTTTTATCAGATTGCCGTGCCTGTTTTATTTTTTAAAGTTTCCATAGGATTAGCTTTGGGAGCTTGGTTTTTACAGGTGATTGCAGCAAGTATTTTTGCACTTTTTGTGTTGTTGCCTTTGCATCCGCTTCCAGATAATGCTTTTCCGAAATTGGATGAAAAAAATGCACTTCCGTTCAGTTGGCTTCGCCATCAATTGGAAGTTACGAATGATTTAAAAGAAAATAATTGGTTTGTGAGAAACATGTTAGGAAACTTCAATTTTCACGTTGCCCATCATCTTTTTCCGAATTACAGTTATATGTATTATAACGAAATCACCGAGGAAATTGAGCAGTTTGCCAGAGAATATAATCTGGGTTACAAGCGATTTCCAATTTTTACTGCTTTAGGCAAACATGTTGATTTGCTGAAGCAAAATGCGAATAACGCTTATTTTATTTTAGAAGAATAATTAAATGAAATATTTAAGATTATCAGGGCTTGAACCTCTGATTATTACTCCGGAATCAAATTTCATCAACGTTGGTGAAAGAACGAATGTTGCCGGATCTAAAAAATTTTTAAGATTAATAAAAGAAGAAAAATTTTCTGAAGCCTTAGATATTGCCAGAGATCAGGTTGACGGTGGAGCTCAGATTCTTGACGTTAATTTTGACGACGGTTTGATTGATGGAAAAGCTTCCATGATTAAATTCCTGAATTTGATTGGTTCTGAACCGGATATTTCCAAAATTCCAATTATGGTCGATTCTTCCAAATGGGAAATTTTGGAAGCAGGTCTTCAGGTTGTTCAGGGGAAATGTGTAGTGAATTCTATCAGCTTAAAAGAAGGAAAAGAAGAGTTTGTAAAACATGCCAAAGCAATCAAAAGATATGGAGCTGCCGTTATTGTGATGGCTTTTGATGAGGTTGGTCAAGCTGACAATTATGAAAGAAGACTTGAAATCACCAAACGTTCTTATGATATTTTGGTTAATGAAGTTAAATTTCCTGCAGAAGATATTATTTTCGATTTAAATATATTTCCGGTGGCAACCGGAATGGAAGAACACCGTAGAAACGCAATCGATTTCATCGAAGCAACACGTTGGGTTCGCCAAAACCTTCCTTATGCTTCGGTGAGTGGAGGAGTTTCTAATGTTTCGTTTTCTTTCCGAGGAAATGATACAGTACGAGAAGCGATGCACTCGGTTTTTCTTTATCACGCCATTCAGGCCGGAATGAATATAGGAATTGTAAACCCTGCAATGCTCGAGGTTTATGATGAAATTAATAAAGAACTTTTAGAACTCGTTGAAGATGTAATTCTTGATAAAAGAGATGATGCAACGGAGCGTCTTTTAGATTATTCTGAACGGAATAAGTCAGTTAAAAAAGAAAAAGTTGAAGAATTAGAATGGCGTACTCATCCTTTACAGGAGAGAATTACGCATTCTTTGGTGAAAGGAATAGACCGTTTTATAGAAGAAGATGTAGAAGAAGCGAGGTTACAGTCTGAGAGACCACTTCATGTAATTGAAGTTAATCTGATGACCGGAATGGGCGTCGTTGGTGATTTGTTCGGAAGCGGAAAAATGTTTCTTCCACAGGTTGTAAAGTCTGCCCGTGTAATGAAAAAAGCAGTGGCATATTTGCAGCCATTCATCGAAGCTGAAAAAGATCAGGCACAGAAAGCAAACGGGAAAATTTTAATGGCAACCGTAAAAGGCGATGTTCACGATATTGGTAAAAATATTGTGAGCGTAGTTTTGGGATGTAACAATTACGAAATTGTCGATTTAGGGGTGATGGTTCCTGCTGAGAAAATTATACAAGCAGCAATTGAACATAAAGTTGATGTTATTGGTTTAAGTGGATTGATTACGCCAAGTTTGGATGAAATGGTCTACATCGCATCAGAATTGGAAAGGCAGAATCTTAATTTTCCTTTGTTGATTGGTGGTGCAACTACTTCAAAAGCGCATACTGCAGTTAAGATAGATTTAAAATATAAAAATGCTGTCGTTCATGTGAATGATGCTTCCAGAGCGGTAAATGTCGTAAGTTCTCTTTTGGGAGATCGGAATAAAGAATATGTAGACGATCTTAAAAATGACTACTCAGATTTTCGTGAAAAGTTTTTGAACAGACAGGTTGATAAAGAGTACGTTTCTCTGGAACAAGCAAGAGCTGATAAATTTAAAATTGATTGGGAAAATGAAGAAATATTCACTCCTAATCAACTAGGAATTCAGGTTTTTGAAAATCAGGATTTAGCAGAATTGATTCCGTTCATCGATTGGTCTCCATTTTTTAGAAGTTGGGATTTGCATGGAAAATATCCGAATATTCTTGAAGATGAGGTTGTAGGTGAACAAGCCAAAGAACTATTTGCAGACGGACAGAAAATTCTAAAGAAAATTGTTGATGAGAAGTTATTAACAGCAAAAGCCATCTTTGGAATTTTTAAAGCCAATTCAAACGAAACTGATGATATTTTGATTTATAATGAAAATAATCAGGAACAAGTTAAATTTTTAACCTTAAGACAGCAGGTTCAAAAGTCAAAAGGAAAAGATTATCTGGCGTTAAGTGATTTTATTGCCCCAAAAAGTACCGGAAAAACCGATTATATGGGAGCTTTTTGTGTAACAACAGGTTTCGGAACTGATGAATTATCAGATCAATACGAAAAAGATAATGACGACTACAATGCCATTATGGTAAAAGCCATCGCCGACCGTTTTGCAGAGGCTTATGCTGAATTTCTGCATAAAAAAGTCCGTACAGAATATTGGGGATATGCCAATCAGGAAAACTTGAGCAACGAAGATTTAATTGCTGAAAAATATAAAGGAATTCGTCCTGCGCCTGGTTATCCCGCATGTCCTGATCACTTAGAAAAACATGCGATTTGGGATCTTTTAAAAGTAAAAGAAAACATTGGAGTTTACCTTACCGAAAGTTTAGCTATGTTTCCTACGGCGGCTGTTTCAGGATATTATTTTGGAAGTCCGCATGCGAAATATTTTGGTTTAGGAAAAATCACAGAAGAGCAGGTGAAAGAATATTCAGAAAGAAAAGGAATTTCTTTGAGAGAGGCTAAGAAATGGCTTTCTCCAAATTTAGCAGACGGAATTTAATTTTTTGATTTTGCGGCGGCGAAGCCGCCGCAAAATCAAAAAATTCTTTAAAAAATTAAAACTTACTATTATTAAATGAAAATCACAGACCATATAAAAAACGCAAACGGAAAAACTTTATTCTCCCTCGAAGTAGTTCCGCCTCAAAAGGGAATCGGAATTGAAGATTTATATAAAAATATTGACCCTTTGATGGAATTTAAACCGCCATTTATTGATGTAACGACTTCCCGAGAAGAATATATTTATATTGACAAAGGAAATGGTTTGATGGAACGCAGAATTACCAGAATGCGTCCTGGAACTTTGGGAATTTGTTCAGCAATTCAACATAAATATGGAGTTGATACTGTTCCGCATTTGCTTTGCGGAGGTTTTACAAAAGAAGAAACAGAATATCTTTTGGTAGATTGTATGTATCTCGGAATCGATAATATTATGGCTCTTCGTGGCGACGCGATGAAAGGTCACCAGTATTTTGAGCCGACTTTAGGAGGTCATGCAAGTGCGATGGATTTAGTCAATCAGATCAATAATTTAGGTCGCGGAAAATACCTCCATGATGATGAACAAATTTGTGACGAACACAACAAATTCTGCATCGGAGTTGCTGGTTATCCAGAAAAACATATGGAAGCTCCTTCAATGAATTATGATTTAAAATGGCTGAAACAAAAAGTAGATGCAGGAGCAGATTATATCGTAACGCAAATGTTTTTTGATAATAAAAAATATATAGAATTTGTGAAAAAAGCTCGTGAAATGGGCATCACAGTTCCAATTATTCCGGGAATAAAACCGATTGCAACAAAAAAACATTTAAAATTATTGCCACAGGTTTTCAAAATAGATTTACCTGAAGATTTGATCAATGCTGTTGAAGGTGCTAAAAATAACGAAGCCGTAAAACAAATCGGTATTGAATGGGCAATTGCACAATGTAAAGAATTATTAGATTTTGGGGTTCCCGTTCTGCATTTTTACTCGATGGGGAAAAGCGATAATATTAAAAAAATAGCAGGAGAGTTGTTTTAATAAAATACGGCTGTTCATTTGGAACAGCCGTATTTTTGTTTTTTATTGATTTAAGAAAGTAACTAATTTTTTCAAGTCTTCCTCCTTATCAAATTTTATTTTATTTTCTTTGAAGAAAGTATTGAGTACTTCTTTTTTATCTGCGAATTGATCAATTATCTCTTTCTTGTTTTTCGGATTTTTTATAAACCCATTTTCTGTTTTGATGTAATAAATAGGATCTAAAGCTTTAAATACAGCTGGCCTATCAGTTGCGTAAGAGTTTACTGCAACTACTGCATCAATAAATTTAGTTTTAACTTTTTTATATAGAATGTTCTTTCCATTTACTAATTCGAAAAAGTAGCCAGATAGTTCATCATTAGTTTCTAATCGTACTAAAGTTTCTTTAGTTGTTGTAAAAGTCACTGTTGAAAAATTTTCATTCTTTGGAAGAACATATGGCTTGTCTTCTTTCATGAATTCAACTTCATCATTATAACTATTATATTTAGCTGGAGCAGATTCATTTGATCCAGAAAATTTAGCCACAATATATCCTTTGCTATAATAAGGGCTTCCTTGGATATCACTATAAGACAAATTTTTGCCAGCGCTTGGAGAGTTTACTTTATTAAAAATTGCATTATCTTGGGGTAAAAACTGTCCATTGTTTGCTAAAGAAAAGTTGGCTTGAGCGTTAATTGCTATTGCAAACAAAAATAATATGCTTGAAACTATCTTTTTCATTTTTAAATAATTTTATATACAATACAAATCTACAAATAAAATTCATTAGGTGTGGAGTTATATTTGTTTTTTTTGTGTTTTGATTGAGTTTATAATATGTAAACGCTAAATGATTTGAAATATTGTTAATTTGAGAATCAGGATTGTATTGAATCTTTAAAAATTATAAACATCTCTCGATTTAAATTTTATAATATTAATAATTTAAATCACAATTCCGGATGCCTCTCAAACTCTTTATCCCTATCAAAGAGATACCGGTAAGTTGCCAGTTTTCTGGTAACAGTCGTATCAAGATTTTCTGCGATTTTTATCATTTTAGGATTAAAATTACCAATCCATTGTAATTCAGTGGTTTTGAAATCAGTGTGCTTTCTTAGATGCTGAGTTCCTTCCCAAATCATGTATCCTTCAATACCTTTTTTCTGCCATTCAGGAACCACACCGAAAACGAGACCCACCATTTTCTCATTCTTTTTGAATTTTTTAACCCATAAAAATTTTAATTTTTCAATAATTCCGAATTTTCCGTTCAGGTATTTAAACCATTGATTCAGATCCGGAATATTCATCCACATGGCAACAGGTTTTTCATTTTCATAAACGAACCAAGAAATATGTTCATTAATGATTGGTTTCATTGTTTTAAACATTTTCAGAGTTTTTGATTCATCTAAACACTTTCCTCCACCGTGTGAAGCCCAAGCTTTATTGTAAATTAAGGTAAAATCTTTTGCAAATTTCTCCAAATTGTTCTTTTTCATCGGTCTTGCCGAAATCTCAGGATTTTTACTGTGTTTCGCATGCATCACGGTAAAAACTCTTGAAACTTCTGCGAAAATAGGTCTTGAAAAACACAATTGTTCGAAATAAATATTGAACCCGTAATTTTCAAAAAGCTCTTTATAATAAGGAAAATTATAATTCATTCCGTATAAAGGTTCTATAAAACCTTCTGTTAGAAGTCCCCAAAATTTATCACGTTCCCCGAAATTGATAGGTCCGTCCATCGCTTCAATTCCTTTTTCCTGAAGCCAGTTTTTGCAATGATTAAAAACAAAATTGGCAGTTTCCTGATCGTTGATGCAATCGAAAAAACCAATTCCGCCGGTAGGTTGATTCTGTTCGTAAGATTTATTGATGAAAACAGCAATCTTCCCTACAGTTTCAGATTTTTTTTTAAATAAAAACCTTACACACTCTCCGTTTTTATAAAATTTATTTTTCTCAGGGTTAAAAACTTCGTTAATGTCTTTGTCTAAAGGTCTGATATAATTTTTGTCATGTTGATAAAGTCTTGCTGGGAAATCGAGAAACTCCTTTTTTTGATGGGTATTTTGTACTTCTTCAACAGTGATCATAACTTTTTAACAGAATAAAACCGAAAGGTAATATTTTTCAGTATAAATTGAAATAGCCGAAAAGATTTTATCCGTATTTTTGTTGAAAAATTATTTAAAATGGTTGATTTTACCGATAACGATGATGATATTTTTACAGGAAAAGAGCATACCCCAATCCGTGAAGATGCTTTTGAGAAATCGCCACAGGAAAAAATAGAAAAAATTACCGAGCTTTTTGGTGAGATTATGGAAACATTAGGTCTCGATATGACCGATGATTCTTTGAAAGATTCTCCGAAAAGAGTTGCGAAAATGTATGTTAACGAAATTTTCGGAGGTTTACTTCCCGAAAACAAACCCGGAATTTCTACCTTTTCAAACAAGTACAAATATCGCCAAATGTTGGTGGAAAAAGATATTACGGTTTACTCTTTCTGCGAACATCATTTTTTACCGATTATAGGAAGGGCGCATGTTGCTTATATTTCAAACGGTGAGGTAATTGGTCTTTCAAAAATCAACAGGATTGTAGATTATTATGCAAAAAGACCACAGGTTCAGGAGAGATTGACGATGCAGATTGTAGATGCGTTGAAAGAAGCATTGGGAACAAAAGATGTCGCTTGTATTATTGATGCTAAACATCTTTGTGTAAATTGCAGAGGAATAAAAGATACGGCAAGTTCTACAATTACGGCAGAATTGAGCGGGATTTTCAGAACCAATCCAATTACGAGACAAGAGTTTCTACATTATGTAGGAAGCCATGCAAAACTGGATTATTAAATACCTGAAAAATGAACAGATTCTCACCTTTATTTCGACAAAGCAATCTGAAATTTGTTGTGATTTTATTGGGAATTGTTTCTTGCGGAAAAGAAAAGAGCAAAATAGCCACTTGTATCGAAGCCCGTCAGCTTGCAAAAGCAGATTTCGAAAAACAGAAATACGTTTTTTATGAATATCAATATTTAAATGATGATAAATCAAAAAATATTGATTTTGTAAATATTTTGAAACAAAAGAACATTAAAGTTATATTTAAGACAAAATATCCTGTTTCTTGCTTACCTGATGAGAGAGATAAACTTGAAGAAAGCAAAATTTGCTATCAAACACAGATGAACAACAGTATTACGGCTAAGTTTGGGCATAGTTTTTTGGATAGTGCAAGAATAGGAGTACAAAAAAACAATGATCTCAAATTGATAAAAATAATCAAGAAATGATAAAATTTAAAAAAGTTTCAAATCAGATATTCATCACAACCATTATTTGTTGTTGCTGTGAATGCTGGTGTTAAAAGATTTCTTTCTTTTAATATGTGAAACTGTAAAATAAATTTAAAAAATCATTAAATCAAAAATAAATGCAACTAAAAATATACAACTCTCTTGCGGGAGAAAAAGAAATATTTAAACCAATTTTAGAAGGAAATGTTGGAATGTACGTTTGTGGACCGACCGTTTACAGCAATGTGCATTTGGGAAATGTGCGAACTTTTCTTTCTTTCGATTTTATCTACAGAAGTTTAACGCATCTTGGGTATAAGGTAAGATATGTAAGAAATATTACTGATGCAGGTCACCTTACCGATGATGGAGATGTTAATAACGACCGTTTTGTAAAGCAAACCCGTCTTGAGAAATTAGAACCGATGGAAATTGTGCAGAAATATACTGTAGATTTTCACAAGGTTTTAGATATGTTCAATCTACTGCCTCCGAATATTGAGCCTACTGCGACTGGTCACATCGTAGAGCAGATTGAGCTGACTCAGAAATTAATTGAAACAGGTTTTGCTTACGAAAGCAACGGTTCTGTTTATTTCGATGTTTTGGAATATAATAATAGAGGTTTAAACTACGGTGAACTTTCAAAACGTAACATCGAAGAACTTTTTGCCAACACAAGAGATTTAGACGGTCAAGGAGAAAAGAAGAATCCTCAGGATTTTGCACTATGGAAAAAAGCTTCTCCTGCGCATATTATGCGTTGGAATTCTCCTTGGGGAGAAGGTTTCCCGGGATGGCATCTTGAATGTACTGCGATGAGCACGAAATATTTAGGTGAAACTTTCGATATTCATGGTGGTGGAATGGATTTGAAATTTCCACACCACGAATGTGAAATTGCACAGGGAAAAGCTTGCAACGGAGCTTCTCCGGTAAATTACTGGATGCACGCTAATATGTTGACGATGAATTCTCAGCGTATGAGTAAATCAACCGGAAATTATATTTTACCAATGCAACTGGTTTCTGGTGAAAATGATTTTTTTGAAAAATCTTTTCATCCTGCGATTGTTCGTTTTTGCTTTTTACAGGCACATTACAGAAGTGTTTTAGATATTTCTAATGATGCAATGTTGGCGAGTGAAAAAGGTTTCAGTCGATTAATGGAAGCTTTAAAAATATTAAATTCAATCACTCCGAATGATGAGAAACAGTCTGGTTTTAGTTTGGAAGATTGGAAAACCAAGTGTTATGATGCTTTAACAGATGATTTCAATTCACCTGTTCTGATTGCTCATTTATTTGAAGCGGTGAAATTTATTTTTGCTTTAAAAGATGAAAAAGAAACGATTTCAGCTAAAGATCTGGAAGATTTAAAATCTACATTAAATGCTTTTGTTTTTGATGTGTTAGGATTGCAGAATATTGAAGAAAATAATAATGAAAAATTAGATCAGACGTTACAGGTTTTAATTGAATTAAGAAATCAGGCAAGGAAATCTAAGAACTTTGACCTTTCAGACCAGATTAGAGATAAACTTTTAGCAGAAGGAATTGAGCTGAAAGATGGAAGAGAAGGTACAACTTACGTTTTGAACTAAAGAAAGTTTTTCAATTTATATCTCTCGCAGATTTTAAAGATTGCCCAGATTTTTTAAAAATAATTATCTGATCAATCTTTAAAATCTGCGAGAGTTTTTTTATGCTGAAAATTGTTATATTTTTAATAATATTTTTTCAAAATACAATTCAAAAATTGTTTAACTTAGTAAGACTAAAACAATTACAAATAAAAATTAACACATGAAAAAACATTTATTCCCTATTATTTTATTATTACTTGGAAATACAATCAATGCGCAACAAGATTTTTTTGCATTGGCAGGAAAAGATTCTCCAAGAATTGAGTTTAATGATTTCCGCGTAATGAATTCAGACGGAACTTCCGGTGAAAGTATTTTCGGAGTTTCTTCAGAGGCAAAAGTGATTTCCCAATCTAAAACAACAGCAGTTACTGAAGATAAAACTTCTTACAACCATGCTCAGTCAATGAATTTGGCGGCTTTAGCTTTAGATTCTTCGGGCAATAATTTGGTGTATATGCCAATGTTTTCGTCTAATATCTATGTTTTAAATCAAAAAACAAAAGAAATTACTTTAGTTGAAAATACTGTGGCAAGAGTTACTTCTTGTGATATCAATTCTCATATTACAAGAATGGCAACCGGTTATGACGGAAATATTTATGTTATTAATAATGCAGGAACACAATTTATTCAAATCAATAAAAAAAACAGTCAATACATTGTAAATGATTTAGGCATTATTAAAGATGATGCTTCGAACGGCAAAAATTCTTTTACTGCGATGGAAACAGGTTTTGGCGGCGATATGATTGCTGATGCAGATAATAACTTCTATGTTTTTGCAGCTTCTGGAAATGTATTTAAAGTTTCAACGAAAGAATTAAAGGCAAAATTTGTAGGTAAAATTACAGGCTTACCTGAAGCGTATTCTGTAAATGGAGCAGCAGTAAATTCTAAAGGAAAAGTAATGATTGCAAGCGCAAAAGGAGCTGCTTTGTATGAATTGAATCTTAATAACTTGGAAGCAAAACAACTTCCGGGTGAACAGAATTTGCATATTTATGATTTGGCAAGTAAATACTTTGCAAACGACAGAATTGCGGCTGTAAATACTTTGGCTAATATTGACATTTATCCAACAAAAGTTGATGAACAAACGATTACGGTGAATGTAAATGATAAGGCTGTTAAAGGAAATATTAAAGTGAATATTTTTGATGTTTCAGGAAAATCGGTGATGTCAACAACTTTATCTGTAAAAGACGGAAACCTTAATCAGCAGATTCAGCTTAGAAATCTGGTAACCGGAACTTATGTGGTGAGCATCACAGAAGAATCTGGTAAAAACTTATTGTCTAAGAAAATTTTGGTTACTAAATAAATTGACTTTTTTATAATATTTAAAGACCTTTCTTCAGTATTGAGGAAAGGTTTTTTAATGAATATTTGATATTGCAACAGCTTGTTTCTCAATTTTTAAGCGTATTTTTAGGGAAAATAGACATCGATGAAATTGTATTTTAATATTGAATATCATGCAAAACCAGGCGAGAGACTAAAACTTATTGTTGATGAAAAAGATTCTGCTGCCCGAAGTTACATGATGTTTCATACCGAAAATGGTTTGTGGAAATGTGAAGTAGATTTTTTTTCTAAATCAATTGCTTACAAATATCAGCTTAAAGACGAAAGAGGAAATATTTTGCGGGAAGAGTTTGTTCTGCATCATTTGGGTTTTCCTCACAACTATAAAGAGTTTTTAATTTTCGATGAATGGAACAGCAAAAACTTTCCGGAAAATTATCTGAACAATAAAATTTTAAGAAACAAACTTTCCCAATTAGTTCCACGAAAAATCTCGGTCTTAAAAAAACACACTCATTTATTCAGAATTGAAGCACCGGTTTATAATCCTAACTGGGAAATTGTTTTAATAGGA